>NZ_JBQCUY010000005.1:0-244892 GCF_051962805.1 Neisseria sp. P0008.S002
GTCTAATGAAGATGCAAATTGGAAAGAACCTTTAAAAAATTTATTTTCTTCTGATTTTGATATTTTTCAAGATATTCCTAATATTGAAATAAATACTAAACCAAAACTTACATTTATTGGAGCTAATAAAGCTAAAATTCAATACGAGATAAAGAGAAAAGATTTTAGTAAAGATTTTTTGAATAGAGAGCTTGATTTTTCTGGAGAAATTATTATTGAAAAGCAAAATGATGGAATTAGCTTAGAATCTATTTATACTCATACATCTAGTGAGACCGAACTCATAAACCGTAGGCTTGGTATTGCGATCGCGAAAGAACTAAGACAATCAGGTGTTACTAACAGTGATGTAGAAGAGAGAATTACTTTTGATAGTTTTAAAGATATAGAAAGAGTTAAGTTTTTCAAAAGATTAACAGGTGGATTAGGAGAATATTTAAAATTAGATAATGTGAATGAAATAGTTATTAGTAGGGAAGGTTCGAAAACCCTACTACCTAATGATCCTAAAGTCTCTTGGATGAATAACACAGTTACATTAATGAAAATTGATGGAAATAGGCTACATGATATCTTTTTAATGTCAGATGAAATATATTATAAGTATTACTATATTCATAATATGCTTGTAACCTATAAGTATTCTGGTGCTTCAAACTCAGGAACCTTGAAAATATGTTTTTTCTTTAGTTCGTCGTCAAGAAAAAAATTATCATTTGATAAAGATGCTGAACTTACTTTTGTGATAGCAGGATCTAACTATGAAAATCAGCCAACTGCTTCGAGCAGAAAGAATATTGAAAATGATATATCAGAGAAAATTAGAACAATGATTAAAACTGAATATCAGAAGATATTAAGTGAAAGAACATAACTAAATTATAATCTTCTATTTTTTAACATTTAAATATGGTTTATCGAAAATAATTTATAGTATCGTATTCTTAAAATACGTGTATTGAAACTAAAGCTGATAGGTTATCAGTATTAAAAAAATCAGCCGCCTTCGGGCGGCTGTGTGTTAAGGAGTTTGTATGGCAAACCAAATCCGCCTACACATTTGGGGCGATTATGCCTGTTTTACCCGTCCGGAGATGAAGGTGGAGCGGGTGTCTTATGATGTCATCACACCGTCGGCGGCGCGCGGGATTTTGGCGGCGGTGCATTGGAAGCCGGCGATTCGGTGGGTGATAGACAAGATTTATGTGTTGAAGCCGATTCGGTTTGAGTCGGTGCGGCGCAATGAGTTAGGTGGCAAGATTTCGGCGGGCAAGGTCAGCGGCGCGATGAAGCGTAAGAGCGTTGCCGATTTATATACGCTGATTGAAGACGACCGCCAGCAGCGCGCGGCGACGGTGCTCAAAGACGTGGCTTATGTGATTGAAGCTCATGCGGTGCTGACGGCAAAAGCGGGGGCGGATGAGACTGTTACCAAGCATATTGAGATGTTCAAACGCCGTGCGAAAAAAGGGCAATGCTTTCAGCAGCCTTGTTTGGGCGTGCGTGAATTCCCTGCCGATTTTGCGTTGATTGACGAGGGCGAGTCGCTGCCGCCGTCGGCATTATTGGAAAGCGAGGCAAGCCGCGATTTGGGCTGGATGCTGCACGATATTGATTTTGACCACGGCAACACACCACATTTTTTCCGCGCACAAATGAAAGACGGCGTGATTGATGTGCCGCCGTTTTACGCCGAGGAGGTGAAAGCATGATTCTTGCGTCCCTTGCCCGCTATTACCGCCGTTTGGCAGCGGAAACCGATGAAATGGGCAACCCGAAAGTGCCGCCTTATGGCTTTAGCGAGGAAAAAATCGGCTGGATTTTGGTATTGGACAAAGAAGGCCGTCTGAAAACCGTTGTGCCGAATCTGACAGCTGATAAAAAGCCGCAACCGAAGCTGATGAGCGTGCCTCAATCCTTCAAACGCCCAGGTACTACACCCAAGCCATTTTTTCTGTGGGATAAAACTTCTTATGCGCTTGGCGTTGAAGCTAATAAAAACAAAGCCGAAGCGAAAGAAAAACCGTTTACGTCGTCTGAAAAAACCTTTGATGCCTTTAAGCAATACCATCTCGATTTACTGCAAAACAGCGAAGATGAAGGCTTGCAAGCCTTGTGCCGTTTTCTGCAAAACTGGCAGCCTGCACATTTTGCTACCGAAAATCTGCCTGCCGAAATGCTCGATGCCAACATCGCATTTTCTCTTGAAAAACCGACCACACTTATCCATAAACGTGAAGCTGCGCAAACCTTGTGGGCAGGCTGCCTGAAAAGTGACGAAGCGCTTGAGGGCTTGTGCCTGATTAGCGGCGACACTGCCCCGATTGCGCGGCTGCATCCGGCGATTAAAGGCGTATTTGGCGGGCAAAGCTCCGGCGGTTCGATTATCTCGTTTAACAAAGAAGCCTTTGCCTCTTTTGGCAAGGAGCAAGGCGCAAATGCGCCCGTTTCCGAACAATCCGCCTTTGCCTACACCACCGCGCTGAACTATCTGTTGCGCCGCGAAAATAATCACTGCCTGACCATCGGCGACGCCAGCACGGTTTTTTGGGCGGAAGCGGACGATAGCGCTACGGCGCAGGCTGCCGAAGGCTTTTTCGCGCACGTGTTCACGCCGCCGGATGATGAACAAGAAAGCGCCAAAGTTTTCAACGTATTGAAACAAATAAGTAACAAAGGTCGCCCGCTGCAAGAAATTGCGCCCGAACTCTCTCCCAATACCCGTTTTTATATCTTAGGGCTTGCCCCTAATGCCGCGCGGATTTCTGTTCGGTTTTGGCTGGATACGACCTTTGGGCAGTTGGCGGAAAATTTGGCGCAGCATTGGCAAGATTTAGCCATTGAGCCTTGCGCATGGAAAACGCCGCCGTCTATTTGGCGACTCTTATTGCAAACTGCCGTGCTAGGCAAAAGCGAAAATATCTCACCCGTTTTAGCAGGAGAAATGACTCGCGCCGTGATTTGCGGCACGCCGTACCCTTTGAGTTTACTGTCGCAACTGATTACCCGAATCCGTGCCGACGGCGACGTGAACGGCCTGCGCGTGGCAATGATGAAAGCCGTATTGGAGCGGCGTTTTAGAAAAAGTTTTATCGAAGAAGGAGTTCCTATGAGTTTGAACAATGAAAGTCCGAATCGCGCCTATCTTTTAGGGCGGCTGTTTGCCGTGTTGGAGCGCATTCAATATCAGGCGTTGGGCGAATTAAACGCCGGTATCGCCGACCGCTATTACGGCTCTGCATCTGCCGTGCCGTTTTCGGTTTTTCCGCGCCTTTTGTCGGGTGCAAAACACCATTTATCGCGCTTGCGTAAAGACAAAGCCGGCATGGCGGTGAATTTGGATAAAGATTTGGGCAAAATCATTGCCAAACTGCCCGAAACCTTTCCGCGCCATTTGAGCATTGACGAGCAAGGCCGCTTCGCCATCGGCTATTACCATCAAAAACAAAGCTATTTTGCTAAAAAAGAAACCGCTGAAACCATTGAAAACTAAGGAGCCAGAAAATGTCTGCCATTCAAAACCGCTATGAATTTGTTTACTTTTTTGATGTTACCAACGGCAACCCCAACGGCGATCCCGATGCGGGCAATATGCCGCGCCTTGATCCCGAATCCAGTAAAGGCTTGGTAACCGATGTCTGCCTGAAACGAAAAATCCGTAATTTTGTCGAAATCAGCAGCGAAAACGAAGCCGGTTACGAAATCTACGTGAAAGAAAAAAGCGTGTTAAACCTGCAAAACAAACGCGCTTATGAAGCACTAGGCATTGAATCTGAACCCAAAAAACTGCCCAAAGACGAAGCCAAAGCCCGCGACATTACCGCGTGGATGTGCAAAAACTTCTTCGATATCCGCACCTTCGGCGCCGTGATGACCACCGAAGTCAACAGCGGACAAGTGCGCGGCCCTGTACAACTGGCGTTCGCCCAATCCATCGACCCGATTGTGCCGCTGGAAGTTTCCATCACCCGCATGGCGGTAACCAACGAAAAAGACTTGGAAAAAGAACGCACCATGGGGCGCAAATACATCGTCCCTTACGCGCTCTACCGCGTGCACGGCTTTATCTCCGCCAACCTTGCCGCCAAAACCGGTTTTTCAGACGACGACTTAGCCAAACTCTGGCAAGCCCTGACGCTGATGTTTGAACACGACCGCTCCGCCGCTCGTGGTGAAATGGCGGCGCGCAAACTGATTGTTTTTAAACACGACAGTGCACTCGGCAGCCAGCCTGCACATAAACTGTTTGACGCCGTGAAAGTCGAACGCGTGAACGGCGAATCAGGTACGCCAGCGAGCGGTTTTGGCGATTACAAAATCAGCGTGCTTTCAGACGGCTTAAATGGCGTGAGTGTGGAAGAGTTGCTTTAAAAAACGTTCAAAAAAATGACCGCACTTTTAACCAAAACCCAAGGGGAAAATCAGGACACTAGCCTGATTCCCCTTTCTGCCTTGCAACACTATGCCTTCTGCCCGCGTCAATGTGCGTTGATTCACAACGAGCAGGCGTGGGCGGAGAATTATTTGACCGCGCAGGGCAAGGCGTTGCATGAGCGGGTGGATTCGGGCGAGCCGGAAACGCGCAAGGGCGTACGCTTTGAGCGGACGGTGCATGTGTCGGCGGAGAAACTGGGCATCAGCGGCGTATTGGATTTGGTGGAAGTGGATACGAAAACAGGCCGTCTGAAACCCGTGGAATACAAACGCGGCAAGCCAAAACCCGACCCGATGGATGAAATCCAGCTTTGCGCCCAAGGCTTGTGCCTAGAAGAAATGACGGGGCAAACCGTCTCTGAGGGCGCATTGTGGTATATGCAAACCCGCCACCGCGTCCCTGTCGCGTTTTCAGATGACCTACGCGCCCAAACACTCGCCACCATCGCTGCCGTGCGTGAACTTCTAAACAGCGGACAAACCCCGCCACCCGACTACGGCAAACGCTGCAAAGCCTGCTCGCTGGTGGAGATTTGCCAGCCGGAGTTATTGGGGAAACGGGATAGGAGCGTGGGGTATGTGGAGAGGTTGTTTGGGGAGTAATATTTTATTTGAAAAAAAATTATTACGTTAATTAACTTGAATCTTCTAAATTAATCGCAATTTCTGAAGACGAGTAATCATGCTCAATTGTAATTACACATTTTAAGGAGTCGTAAATGACAAGAAATATAGAACATCAATTTAGCAATCTATCTGATGTTGGTGAAAAACTAGAGTTAGAAAATCCTACTGTAGAGAATGTCGTAGATATTTTAGTGGATATTGGACATGATGACCGAGTTTATACTTTTCATGATGACTTTCTCGGGTTAAAAAGCGGTTTGCCACAAGACTTATTGTCGAAACATATCGACGAGCTTGAAGAAGGTGATTTTGCAGATAGATATTCAGATGAAATTGATGAAATACTGGATAATGCAAATATAATATTTTATCACCTTGAACGAGAGCTTAGTGAAGATGATTTAGAGGAAATACGAGAAGAAAGAGAAAGACTGGGTTTAGAAGACGATTAGTATACTTGTTGTTATAGAATAGATTCAATACATACAGGTTGGGTTATGCTGTTTTACCCAACCTGCTAACCTCAGGGCATATTTAATATTATTTAATTCTGAATAATATTCTATTGAAGTTTCAAGATATCCAAGATATCTAAGGAAAAACATGACACAAAAAAATGATTTTAAAAATGCTAATTTTTATGGGAATACACAAATAGTTAATGGTGATGTTCATAATGTACATACTCAAGATGCACCAGATTTAATAAATGAAAAGAAAATAGCTACATACACCCCAGAACCAATTTGGAGAAGTCCCATTACGATGGCTTGGCTGACATGGGCTAGTTTTCTGATTTCTTTAGCAGGGCTATTACCTATTTATAATTGTATAGTTAAACCCATATTATATTTAGTAAATGGTAAAACTATAATACAAAGTGAAATAAATAATACTTATATATTTATTTTAATAGCTATTGCTGTATTATTTCTTATCACCATTACATTACGCAGAATTACTAAGTATCAAACTAGATACCCATTAGTTTTTAATTATGCTATTAGCGGTATGGGGCATCGTTTAAGTCTAGAGAAAATTAGTATTTCTCAATGTCCACAGTGCGGTGGAGAAATGAAATATTATAATAAGCCAATCGAGTGGGAGAATATACGTTATTCTGATGGTAGCAAGAAAAGAAGGGTAACAAGAACTACGCCAGCATTAGAGTGTAAAAGAAATTGTGAGCATTGGTATAAAGTTGATCCGGCAGAAGATAAAATCTAATTTTTAGCTAGCCCCCCCGTTTAACCCCAAAAGCACGGTCAAAACCTAAGGAGTTTTCCCATGCGCAAACTGCAAAACACGCTGTATATCACCACCCAAGGCAGCTATCTGCATAAGGAGCGGGAGACGCTGGTGGTGGCGCAGGAGCGTAAGAAGGTGGCGCAGTTGCCGGTGCATTCTATTGGGCATATTTTCTGTTTTGGCAATGTGCTGGTATCGCCGTTTTTGTTAGGGTTTTGCGGTGAAAATAATGTGAATTTGGCGTTTTTTACCGAAAACGGACGTTATTTGGGGCGGCTTCAGGGGCGGCAAAGCGGCAATGTGCTACTGCGTCGGGCGCAGTATCGGGGGTCGGAGCAAAATCCTGTGCCGATTGCGCGCAATATCATTGCGGCGAAGATTCAGGCGAGCAAGCGGGTGCTTCAGCGGCAGATTCGCAATTACGGCGAGAATGCGGCGATTCAAAGTGCGGTCGATGCTTTGAACATTTCGCTGTGGCAGTTGAAGGGCGTGGCGGAGCTGGACGTGGTGCGCGGTATTGAGGGCGATGCGGCGGCGCGTTATTTCGGCGTATTTGGGCAGCTTTTGAGCGAAAAAAGCGGTTTTTCTTTTGACGGACGCAACCGCCGTCCGCCTAGAGACGGGGTGAATGCGCTGTTGTCGTTTGTGTACAGTCTGTTGGGCAAGGACATCAGCGGCGCGCTGCAAGGTGTGGGGCTGGATCCGCAGGTGGGCTTTTTGCACGCCGACCGCCCGGGGCGCGACAGTTTGGCGCAGGATATTTTGGAAGAATTCCGCGCGTGGTGGGCAGACAGGCTGGTGTTGTCGCTGATTAACCGCGGGCAAATCAAACCGCAGGATTTTGTTACCGAGGCAAGCGGCGCGGTGAGCTTGAAAGCGGAGGCGCGTAAGCTGCTGTTCCAAGCCTTGCAGGCGAAAAAGCAGGAGAAAATAGTTCATCCGTTTTTAGGCGAGGAAGTGGAAATTGGGCTGCTGCCGTATATTCAGGCAATGTTGTTGGCACGGCACTTACGCGGAGATTTGGCGGAATACCCGCCGTTTTTGATGAGATAGGTTTGCAGGCCGTCTGAAAACGGATCGGATATTTTCAGACGGCCTTTAAAGCAGCCTGTATATGGGAATACAAAATGCTAATGCTGATTACTTACGATATTTCGTTGGAAGACGCGGACGGACAGGCAAGGCTACGGCGCGTGGCGAAATTGTGTTTGGACTACGGCGTGCGCGTGCAGTATTCGGTGTTCGAATGCGATATCGCGCCCGATCAGTGGGTTGTTTTAAAGGACAAACTTTTGAAAACCTACAACCCTGAAACTGACAGCCTGCGCTTTTACCATCTGGGCAGCAAATGGCGGCGGAAAGTAGAACATCACGGCGCAAAACCGGCGGTGGATGTGTTTAAGGATACGTTGATTGTGTAAATCGCCAACCTGCGGTTCTCATGAAAATGCGGCAGGGTTGGCGAATTGGGATTGTTCTTTAATAATCAGGATATTGCGAATGCGGGCGTAACGGAAAAGGCTGTGTTATACTCGCGTTCACGCTTTTCTTAGGAGCTTAGCGAAATCGGGGCTGCGAAACCTGATGGAACAAGGCTTTTAAGAGAGGCTCAGCCGCCTTCGGGCGGCTGTGTGTTGAAACCGATATGGATACGCCCTATTTTAGCACCATTTACACAGCCGCCTTCGGGCGGCTGTGTGTTGAAACATGGCGGCCTCGCCCTTGATATTGAGGGTATCGAGGCAGCCGCCTTCGGGCGGCTGTGTGTTGAAACAATTTTTATCGCGTGTCGGACGTTGATTCCGCCGCAGCCGCCTTCGGGCGGCTGTGTGTTGAAACCTGGCTATCACATAAAGGAAATGTCAGACTAACTACCAGCCGCCTTCGGGCGGCTGTGTGTTGAAACAGCAACATCGCCAAATAGTTCAACTGGTACAAGCTCCAGCCGCCTTCGGGCGGCTGTGTGTTGAAACAGCCCTAATGGCTCAAGCGCCGGGGGCGGTGGTGCAGCCGCCTTCGGGCGGCTGTGTGTTGAAACTGCTTTGACTATGGCGGAAGGTATCGGTGACGTATCAGCCGCCTTCGGGCGGCTGTGTGTTGAAACTATGAAAGGATAAAAAATGCCTGCATTTCTCGCTGCAGCCGCCTTCGGGCGGCTGTGTGTTGAAACAAATTCGATTCCTAGCAGTCGCAGAAGCGTTTTTCAGCCGCCTTCGGGCGGCTGTGTGTTGAAACTTTGAAATTTATTAAATAGAGGAATTTTTAAATGCAGCCGCCTTCGGGCGGCTGTGTGTTGAAACTTGCTATTCTTCGCAGGGTTCTGCAATCAAGGAGCAGCCGCCTTCGGGCGGCTGTGTGTTGAAACTAGCGGGTGTTGCGATTCCTGTTTCTTATGGTGCAGCCGCCTTCGGGCGGCTGTGTGTTGAAACCTTAATTGCCGACCCTTGCGAGGAATAGCAAGAGCAGCCGCCTTCGGGCGGCTGTGTGTTGAAACCGACACATGAGTGTTATGTCGAGCTGTTCGCAGGCAGCCGCCTTCGGGCGGCTGTGTGTTGAAACCGATGTCTTATGTCTGTATGGCCGTCGAAAAATCAGCCGCCTTCGGGCGGCTGTGTGTTGAAACGCGCTCATGCCTTGACGGATCAGCATGGTCATCACAGCCGCCTTCGGGCGGCTGTGTGTTGAAACATCGCAAGGGTCGGCAATTAAGGAAATTGACAACAGCCGCCTTCGGGCGGCTGTGTGTTGAAACCGCCGGTTCAAAAACTCCAGAGATTGTAGAATGGCAGCCGCCTTCGGGCGGCTGTGTGTTGAAACCTGTTCCGTCATTTGCCGATACTGCAAAAGTCGGAGCAGCCGCCTTCGGGCGGCTGTGTGTTGAAACAAAGGGTAAAAAACAGGAAATGCAAGTCTTTGATATCAGCCGCCTTCGGGCGGCTGTGTGTTGAAACATATAAGAGGGCATTTAATAACAGGCACTTTATTACAGCCGCCTTCGGGCGGCTGTGTGTTGAAACTTTAAAAAATGTAGCTTTCAGGTAAAATAACTCTCAGCCGCCTTCGGGCGGCTGTGTGTTGAAACTATATATTATTCCGATTGCCTTTTTAGTGTTGGGCAGCCGCCTTCGGGCGGCTGTGTGTTGAAACTACGCCCCCGATGGTATCTACTGCCAGTCCAAAGTCAGCCGCCTTCGGGCGGCTGTGTGTTGAAACGCTTAACGATTTATTGGCCGCGCAGGCTGCCGATCAGCCGCCTTCGGGCGGCTGTGTGTTGAAACAGACGGCCTAGAAACGGCGCGCTTGGATTTATTCAGCCGCCTTCGGGCGGCTGTGTGTTGAAACCTTGACCTGTTCAGCATTGAGCGTTGTACCCGCTCCAGCCGCCTTCGGGCGGCTGTGTGTTGAAACTGTCAATTTTGTTTATCAGCATACGGCCTCTGAACAGCCGCCTTCGGGCGGCTGTGTGTTGAAACAATGAGGGACGCGATAAGTCGGAGCATATTAAACTCCAGCCGCCTTCGGGCGGCTGTGTGTTGAAACTCAATATCAAAGCCGTCAGCGCGGAAGATATGATGCAGCCGCCTTCGGGCGGCTGTGTGTTGAAACCATGCCTGGCTGCGGCTGTATTGATTAAAGGGGACAGCCGCCTTCGGGCGGCTGTGTGTTGAAACAAGTACATCTGTGTCATAAACAGGGCAGGCGTTGATTCAGCCGCCTTCGGGCGGCTGTGTGTTGAAACAAGAGCTGGCCGAAAAAGTCGAGAAATTAGAAAACAGCCGCCTTCGGGCGGCTGTGTGTTGAAACCGGCAAGCAGTGGCTGACCGCTGAAGACGATAAAGCAGCCGCCTTCGGGCGGCTGTGTGTTGAAACACTAAACCGGACTGCTGAGCCATAAAATGCGGCTCAGCCGCCTTCGGGCGGCTGTGTGTTGAAACCGCGTTTGGGGCAACCGCACCTGCACCAACGACCAGCCGCCTTCGGGCGGCTGTGTGTTGAAACCGCGCAAACTCAAGAAATCACACAAAAAATACAAGAGCAGCCGCCTTCGGGCGGCTGTGTGTTGAAACGGCAAACGCCGACTGCGCAGAACCGGCATCAATGTCAGCCGCCTTCGGGCGGCTGTGTGTTGAAACTCAACCTTTTGGACGAAGACGGCCTAATGTTTTCCAGCCGCCTTCGGGCGGCTGTGTGTTGAAACACGGATTAAAAGCAAGCAAGCATGGATTGTTAATTCAGCCGCCTTCGGGCGGCTGTGTGTTGAAACGCCTATGTATTGATAGAGGCCGCCTTTACAATGCAGCCGCCTTCGGGCGGCTGTGTGTTGAAACATCGAAAGAGTAATTAATATTGACGGAATGGTTAACAGCCGCCTTCGGGCGGCTGTGTGTTGAAACTGCCAAAGCTCACGCGCCTGCCGGTGGCGGTGGTGGCAGCCGCCTTCGGGCGGCTGTGTGTTGAAACACGCAATTACGCGCCCTTGCCGATAACTACGATGCAGCCGCCTTCGGGCGGCTGTGTGTTGAAACTATCTTGGAATTTGACGGCCTGTTGACCCAAATCCAGCCGCCTTCGGGCGGCTGTGTGTTGAAACTTATGCGATCCATTGAAATATCCGCATTTTTCAATCAGCCGCCTTCGGGCGGCTGTGTGTTGAAACAGGCGCGATGGATTCGCCCATTTTGGCTAAAAAGCAGCCGCCTTCGGGCGGCTGTGTGTTGAAACAGGTCGCTGTCGTCGTAGACGGTGTCTTGGTCTTCAGCCGCCTTCGGGCGGCTGTGTGTTGAAACGCAGTGTTTTGGCCGTGTCAGCAATCACTATCGCGGCTCCAGCCGCCTTCGGGCGGCTGTGTGTTGAAACCAGCAAAACCCTCTACTCGCCGCCTTTACCGGCCCCAGCCGCCTTCGGGCGGCTGTGTGTTGAAACTCTGCCACCGTATCTCATGTCTAAGTAAGGAAGAGGGGCTGTATGTTCAAATATTGTCCAAGCAGACCGCTCTTCTTTTGATCCTTCGCTTTCCGAAGCTTTAGTGAAAGCTGTGAAGGATATTAGAAGCAAGTCATAAAGGGTAATCAATAACAATGCCGTCTGAAAAAGTTTCAGACAGCATTTTTTCTATTTGCATATTAAATTTAATATCATATTATCATTGCATAATATCAGTTTAAATTTTTTAGAATTTCAATATGAAAACCCTAATTTACTACGCCCATTCTGCCCAAGACAAACTCGGTAATCTCTTGCCTTACGAACATTGGCAAACCTTACAAAGCCATTTGGTCAATGTTGGGGAAATGGCGGTGGAGTTTGCTCGGGTATTCGGTGCCTGCCATACTGGACAGCTTCATGACTAAGGGAAATATTCGGAAGCCTTTAACCGCCAATTACATGGCAGCCCTTTAGTCGATCAAGCTATCGCCGGAGCCAAAATTGCAAAAATGCTTGCTTCAGGGTGGGTTCCAAAGTATAAACTGTGGTTATCTTTCGTAGGCTAGATAACTTTATTAATGAATTAAAAGGCAAAAATAATGGAAATTAAACAAACCAATCCAACCATCAAATCTCGTGCGGCGGTGGCATTCTCCCCAAATCAACCCTTACAAATTGTGGAAATCGACGTAGAAATGCCACGCAAAGGCGAGGTGTTAATTCGTAACACTCACACTGGTGTGTGCCATACTGATGCGTTTACGTTGTCAGGAAGCGATCCTGAAGGCGTATTCCCTGTGGTGCTTGGACACGAAGGTGCGGGTGTGGTCGTTGCTGTGGGCGAAGGTGTGTCAAGCGTAAAACCAGGTGATCACGTCATTCCTCTTTACACCGCTGAATGTGGCGAATGTGAGTTTTGTCGTTCAGGTAAAACCAACTTATGCGTTTCAGTGCGTGATACACAAGGTAAAGGCTTAATGCCAGATGGCACGACGCGTTTTTCTTATCAAGGTCAGCCGATCTATCACTATATGGGCTGTTCGACTTTCAGTGAATACTCAGTTGTTGCCGAAGTTTCACTGGCGAAAATCAACCCGGAAGCAAACCACGAACAAGTATGTTTACTCGGCTGCGGCGTTACCACAGGTATTGGTGCGGTACATAATACGGCAAAAGTGCAAGAAGGCGACTCTGTTGCAGTGTTTGGTTTAGGGGCGATTGGTTTAGCTGTGGTGCAAGGTGCACGTCAAGCTAAAGCGGGTCGTATTATTGCTATTGATACCAATCCTGCAAAATTCGAGCTGGCAAAACAATTTGGTGCAACGGATTGTTTAAATCCTAACGATTACGATAAACCAATCAAAGATGTGTTGTTAGACATCAATAAATGGGGTATTGACCATACCTTTGAATGTATCGGCAATGTAAACGTGATGCGTCAAGCATTAGAAAGCGCACACCGTGGTTGGGGACAATCCATTATCATCGGCGTAGCGGGTGCAGGGCAAGAAATTTCAACTCGCCCGTTCCAGTTGGTAACCGGTCGTGTTTGGAAAGGCACGGCGTTTGGTGGCGTGAAAGGCCGCTCTGAACTGCCGAAAATGGTGGAAGATTCAATGAAAGGCGATATCGAGTTAGAACCGTTTGTGACCCACACAATGACGCTCGATCAAATTAATGAAGCCTTTGAGTTAATGCATGAAGGTAAATCGATCCGCGCTGTTATTCATTACTAAGGTACGCGATGAAACTGATTGAACAACATCAAATTTTTGGTGGTTCGCAACAAGTGTGGGCACACCATGCCCAAACGCTGCAATGCGAAATGAAATTTGCCGTCTATTTGCCGGATAATCCGGAGAATCGACCGCTTGGTGTGATTTATTGGCTTTCCGGCTTAACGTGTACGGAACAAAATTTCATTACCAAATCAGGCTTTCAGCGTTACGCGGCAGAACATCAAGTAATTGTGGTTGCTCCCGATACCAGCCCTCGCGGAGAGCAAGTGCCGAACGATAATGCTTACGATTTAGGGCAGGGTGCGGGCTTTTATCTTAATGCGACCGAGCAGCCTTGGGCGACGAATTATCAAATGTATGATTATATTTTGAATGAGTTGCCTAGTCTGATTGAGGAAAATTTCCCTACCAACGGCAAACGTTCGATTATGGGACATTCAATGGGCGGACATGGCGCATTGGTATTGGCGCTGCGAAACCAAGAACGTTATCAAAGTGTTTCTGCCTTTTCGCCCATTTTATCGCCTAGCCTCGTGCCTTGGGGAGAAAAAGCCTTTTCTGCCTATTTAGGAAAAGATCGCGAAAAATGGCAGCAATATGATGCCAGCTCACTCATTCAACAAGGCTATAAAGTACAAGGTATGCGCATTGATCAGGGCTTGGAAGATGAGTTTTTGCCAACACAATTACGTACCGAAGATTTTATTGAAACCTGTCGTGCGGCAAATCAACCAGTCGATGTGCGCTTCCACAAAGGCTATGATCATAGCTATTACTTCATCGCCAGTTTTGTTGGCGAGCATATTGCCTATCATGCGGCATTTTTGAAGTAAACCAAAGAAGTGATTCGTGAATCGACCAAACGTTGGTATGAACGTTAATTTTTTATGTTAACGAAAATAAAAAGGCATCAGATTGATGCCTTTTGTTTTTTATAAATGATAAAAAATAATGCTCTCAAAATGAACTAGTCTGCCCACTCTATTTAAATATCCCCCCATTCCAGTCCAAACCGTTGCAAATACTTTCTCAGTCGATCGCTGTCATTGACTTTTGCCCTTTCTGTTCGGGAGACGTTGAACAATGCACGGCCGGCGGCGGCCATGTTGGGATGTTTGCGGCATTCGTCGATAACGTGTTGCAGTTGTAGTTTGTCGAATAAATCCAATGTGTCCCAATCGATTTTATCGGGGTAGTCTTGTGCTTTTTCAGACGGCCTGTTATGTAGGAGGCCGTCTGAAAAGGGTTCTTCCGACCATAACCATTTGAGGCGTTCGATTTCGGCTTGGACTTGTTCTACTTGTATCCTGCCTTGCGGCGCGAGTGTGGCCAGGCGCATGATGCTGGCGGCGAGGTCGCGGAAGTTGCCGCGCCATGGTGCTTGGTTGGAGTGGGCGAAGTCGAGGTAGGTGGCCAGGGCTTCTTTGTTGAAGCGGGTGGTTCGGCCGAGTTCTTGCGAGGCTAAGGCGAGCTGGTGTTCGACGTTGGGCTCGATGTCTTCGCGACGGTTGGCGAGTGCAGGTAGTGGGTAATTCCAGATATTAATGCGGGCGAACAGGTCTTCGCGGAAGCGTCCGGCGCGGATTTCGTGGCGTAGGTCGCGGTTGGTGCCGGCGATAAGTTGGAAGTCGCTTTTGACTTCGCTGTCGCTGCCGACGGGATAAAAGTGTTTTTCTTCAATGGCTTTGAGCAACATAGCTTGCTCGTCCAAGCCCAATTCGCCAATTTCATCTAAAAACAATACACCGCCGTCGGCGGTTTTCAAATAGCCTTCACGCTTTTCTGCAGCACCGGTAAAGGCGCCTTTTTTGTGGCCGAACAGGGCAGATGCTGCGCCGTCGCCGCGAAGGGTGGCGCAGTTTACATCGACAAATGTGCCTTTAATCAGATGGCGCGCTTTTTTCAATTCAAAAATCCTGCGTGCCAGCATGGATTTACCTGCGCCTGTCGGGCCGGAAAGCAGAATGGGGGAAGGAGAGTTGAGTGCGACTTGTTCAATTTCGGCAATCATGCGGTTGAAGGCGGCGTTTTGGGTAGAAATGCCGCTTTTCAGGTAGCGCACTGCGTCATCGCGCACGGCGGCGAGGCGTTCGGCCAGCACGTCGTAACGCGCCAAGTCCAAATCGATGATTTCATAACTACCGACATTGCCGTCCTCCATACTGCGTCTTTGATTTTTGGGCGGAGCGGTTTGCAACAGTACGCCGGGGATTTGACGTGATTCCACCAATAAAAACAGGCAGATTTGGGCAACGTGTGTACCTGTCGTGATGTGGGTGAGATAGGTTTCTTCTTCTGTATCAAATGGATAGTTTGCTGCCCAATCGTGCAGTTTGGTATAAACCTCGGAGAAATCCCACGGGTTTGCCAGCTCCATAGGCACGAGATTGACGACTGTGTGCGGCGATACTTGCTGAATATCGGCTTTTACATGATCCGCCAGTTCGCGGTATTTCTCCGCATAAAACAGCTCCATACGGTCGAGATGAAAATCTTGACGCTGATTCATGGCGACGTTTGGCCGCCATTTCAACCAACGGCCCTGACCGAAACCTTTGTCCAGCACTGTACCAAGAAAGCTGACGGCGACTTGTTTTTTGGGGATGGTATTCATGTTTCAGAGGGTCTTTAAATTATTTTTCCAGGACAAATTTTCCGTTTACTTAGCCGCAAGTGTTTGTCCAAATCATCGAATCGCATCATATATCCTTGTATATTTTATTTTCTATATAACTATCTATAAATATATTTTTTAGTATTATACGCTATTTGGCGATAAAAGCCACTTTAAAATATATTTTCTTTATATTCAATTAATTAAAAATTATTTTTATAAAAATTTTATTCTTGGCACGCTGTTGGCTATGTTGTGAATGTAACGATACAGCAGATGCTTCGGGAAATACAGTTACCGGAGAAAAATTTTCCGTAAATTTAGTTGCTGTGTGGTTACAGGGCGAATGCCAACAAGACTACATTTGGATTAACAGGTTCGAATCCTGTCTCGTCTGATAGACGTTGAACGTCTTGTTTATTTAGTCGCTCACCCTTTTCAATATGGCAGGCAAATGCCTGGGGAAACTACAACATGGATATCCTTGTGTCGCAGGTTCGAGTCCTGTCTCTGTTATCCAAAATAGCAGAGTAGCTCAGTTGGTAGAGTAAAGGCATGTTTCCCTTAAAAACTTGTTGCGTGCCATATTACTTTTACGGCAGCAGGCGGATGCTCGGAGAGGGTACATTAACCTTTCACGTTAAAACCGTTTCTCTTCATGTTTATCCGCTACGCTGCCATCCATTCGAGGCCGTCTGAAATATTCGGACGAGCTGATATAAAAACCGTTTTCGGTGCATTCGGCAAATGCCGGAGGAATTACAGCCTGCTAAGCGCGAGGTCGCGGGTTCGAATCCCGTCTCTGCCGCCAACTATGGCAGAGTAGCTCAGTGGATAGAGCGCGTAAAAATTTCTCCACTCTTTGTTGTCCAATGTGCCCCCCTTATGGGCGAATGCCATTAGGATTACATTCCTTTTCTGCTAAAAACCTGAATGATCCTAATAAAACTAGTCGCCCTACGGCAGTAGGCGGATGCCCGGAAGAGAATACATTAGCTTTCAGTTAAAAACGCTTCTCTTCATCTTTAGCCGCCACGCTGCCACCCATTCAAGGCCGTCTGAAAAACAAAGCTAAAACAAGTTCAGACGGCCTCAAACTAACAATATGAAAGAAAATGAAAATGGCTAATACTACCTTGTTTCAATCGATTAAAAACCGTTTTACTAAAACCGATACCTATAATGAAGCCGGCGGCATCGCCTATACGCTGACGTCCAAACAACAGCTGGCACAGCTTGCCGCTACCGGTTGTCTGAACAATACCTACTATGCCGATGCCCAAAGCCAGCTTGACCAAGTGTTGAAATTGGCAGAAAGCCTGGATGCCGAGTTTATTGCCAAAACTGCCGTATATGCCCGTCAAAAAGGTTTTATGAAAGATATGCCTGCGCTGTTGCTTGCCGTGTTGGCGCAAAAAGACGTGAACATGCTCGCTCGTGTATTCGACCAAGTGGTGGACAACGGTAAAATGTTGCGTAACTTCGCACAAATTATCCGCAGCGGCGCAGTCGGCAGAAAATCCTTCGGCAACCGTCCGAAAAAACTGATGCAGACTTGGCTTTTGACCGCCACCGAAAAACAACTGTTGAACGCCGCTGTCGGAAATTCGCCGTCGCTGGCAGACGTGGTCAAAATGGTGCACCCCAAACCGCGTGAAGCATGGCGTGCCGCATGGTTTGCATGGCTGATCGGCAAACCGTACGATCGCGAAGCATTGTCGCCCATTACCCGTGCTTTTGAAGATTACAAACAAAGCCGAGAAGGCGAATTGCCCAACGTTCCTTTCCAAATGCTTACAGCTTTAGACTTGAACTGCGGTGACTGGGCGCAAATCGCCCGCAACGGCTCATGGCAGCAGGTTCGCCAAAACCTGAACACTTTCCTGCGCCATGAAGTATTTGCCAAAAGCAAAAACATCAAAATGGTGGCAGAAAAACTGCGTGACGAAACCGCCATTGCCCGCGCCCGCGTCCTGCCTTACCAATTGCTGACCGCGTATCAGGCAACATCTGACCAAATGCCGTTTGAAATCCGCGAAGCCCTGCAAGATGCGATGGAAACTGCCGTACAAAACGTACCGGCAATCCAAGGCAAAGTCGTGGTTTGCCCGGATGTATCCGGCTCCATGCACAGCCCGGTTACCGGCTATCGCGGCAGTGCGTCCACCAAAACCCGCTGCATCGACATTGCCGCACTTGTGTCCGCTGCCATGTTGCGTACTAATCCGCAAGCCCGCGTGATACCGTTTGAGCAAATCACGGTAAACGTGAAGCTCAACCCACGCGACAGCATCATGACCAACGCCGAAAAACTCGCCAATATCGGTGGAGGCGGAACAGCATGTAGCGCACCGCTTGCCATGTTGAACCGTGAAAAAGCTGAAGTGGATTTGGTCGTCATCGTGTCAGACAACGAAAGTTGGGCAGATGACAGCCAACGATGGGGTGGTAAAACCAGTCTGATGAAAGAATGGGACATCCTGAAAAAACGCTGTCCCGAAGCCAAACTCGTTTGCCTGGATATCCAGCCTTACACCAAGGCTCAAGCACGAAACCGTCACGATATCTTGAACATCGGCGGCTTCTCCGACCAAGTGTTTGCCCTGATTGGTTCCTTTGCCGAACGAGGTATGGGTACAGATTTCTGGGTAGAAGAGATTGAGAAAACGCCGTTGGCAGCTGTGAACTGAAGCTAAGGCCGTCTGAAAAAAGGGTAGAAATATTTTTTCAGACGGCCTATTTATTCAGGACAAGCTGAGAAAAAGAATAAGGAAACAAAATGCAAAAATTTATCTTAATACGCGGTCATCAGGGTTCGGGAAAATCGACTTTTGCCGAACAAAAAGCCGCCGAATTTAAAGCGCAGTATCAGGATGCGGAAGTTGTCCGTATTGAAAACGATTTGTTTATTACCGATGAATACGGTGAATATCGTTGGTCGGGCGAAGCGGTGGATAAGGCGCAGAAATGCGGCAATGCCTTGATGACTGAAACCTTGAGACTTGGACGCCAAAATCCGAATCGAAATATTTTGATCATTAATTCCAATACCAACCAAAAAGCTTCGCGTTGCCGTCATTTATTGGATCAGGCGGAGAAAAGCGGTTTTGAAACAGAAATTTATCGACTGCACAATTTCTATCCCAATCTGCACGGCGTGAAAGAGCATGATGTGTTGGCGGCGTATATCAAGTTGAACCAAAACCGTGTGGCAAACGAAATCCATATCGAGGCCGTGCAACCGGCAAATGCGGAGCAGTTAGAAAAAATCAAACAGATGCAGGCTATCGAGCATAAGCCGCTGGTGTTTGATGAGGCGCAGCAAACCTTTGTGACCGATCACTATCTGCAACACGGCAGCCGCAACTTTACCGGCAAAGCATCCAAGCGTTATCCTGAATTGCGCGTGTTGAAATACGCACGCAGCGTGTTCTATAACAACCGCTTTGATGATGCTTTGCTGGAAATGCGCGGTTTGATTATCGATGCGCATAATCGAATTATCGTGCGTCCGTTTAAAAAAGTATTCAATTATTCGGAACGTATTGCCAAAGGCAGCCGCTATCCGATCAGAATCGGTGACGAGAGACTGGTGGACGCGGTGGTGAAAGTAAACGGCTTCCTCGGTTGCTGCACTTTCGTCTCGCTTTCAGACGGCCATCCGTCTCACGGCGCAGCGTTTGACGGCAAAGTGCTGTATTCGACTACAGGTTCGCTTGATAGCGCGTTTGCCGACATGACCGCCGCACATTGCGCACAATACGAAACATTGTTCCGTGCATATCCGAACCATACTTTTTTGTTCGAAATCACAGATGCGAAAGACGTACACATCATCCGCGAAGAATTGGGTGAAACCCTAATCGGCTGCATCGACGTGGCGACCGGCCGTCAGTTTACTGAAGCGGAATTGGACGAAATCGGCAAACAATACGGAGTTCGCCGTCCTGAAACGCTGAAAAACATCACGTTCGGCGAGCTGAAAGGCCGTCTGAAAAATGTGGAGCACGAAGGTTTTATGGTGTTTGATGCCCAAACCGGCGAAATGCTGTTCAAACTCAAATCGCCGTATTACTTGATTTCCAAGTTTCTGGGACGAAGCAACGAAGGCAACATCGGACGCAAGCTCGACAAACGCCACGTCGACGAAGAGTTTTACCCTTTAATCGACCACATCCGCGAACATCGCGAAGCGTTCAACGCCATACCGGAATTGGATAAGATTGCGTTTATCCAAGCATTCTTGCGGCAACTGTAAGGCCGTCTGAAAATATATGGAGCAACATGTATTTATTTTCTGCGCTCGTATGCTTCAATTTCACCGACTTTAGGTGCATAGCCGCTGTTTGTGTCGTGACGCAAGTCCAACCAGATATCGACCAATGCCCAAGCAGCCGGAGCGGCAATCACGTTTTGCCCCATACATAAAACCTGCGCATCATAGTTTTCCACCGAGCCGTGGAGCGTGAGTAAATCATGCGCCGTTGCCGCCCGTATGCCGCGCACCTTATTGGCGGCGATTGCCGTACCCACGCCGGTGCCGCAAATCAACAGCGCACGGTCGGCGCGTCCTGCCGCGACTTCTTCGGCCGCGGCAAACGAGAGTTGCGGATAGGTCCCTTCGGGCGAGGATAAATCGACCAAGCTGCTGACGCGCGGGTCGTTTTGCAGATGCGCTTTGAGCGCGTCTTTCAATATTGCGCCGTTGGCCGGCGCGGCAATAACCAAACGCATAAAAACTCCTTGAAGCACACAATAAACATTACTCAGCATACGCCCGCGCGTGATACGATTCAAGCCTGCAACGCAGAAAGCACGGTATGAGCAAAACCTACTTCACATCAGACCTACATTTCTCACATAAAAACATCGCTAAATTCTGCCCCCAATTTCGACCGTTCGATAACGTGGAGCAGATGGATGAATTTTTAATCCGGATATGGAATGAAACCGTTACGCCTGAAGATACGGTGTACAACTTGGGCGATTTTTCCTTTGCCCAAGACCATAAGCAGATAGAGCGCGTTTTGTCGCGGTTAAACGGGCAACATCACTTGATTTACGGCAATCATGATCATGTGATTCGGCAGTATGCCGATTTTTTCCGCAGCCAAACCAAGCATGACGGCCATCCGCTGCTGTCGTCCATACTGCCGTATTTGAAACTCAAATTGCCGGAAATTAAGAATACACTGGTTCTCTTTCACTATCCGATTCAGGAATGGGACGGCTGCTATCAGGGCTGGTATCACTTGTACGGCCATTTGCATGACAGGGTGGCGGAAATCAAAGGGCGTGCTTTAAATGTCGGATTCGATTTGCACGGCCGTTTTTTGACGGCGCAAGACGTCGATAAGTTTTTGTGTGATTTGCCTAAAATTTCGTATTTTGGTGAAGCAGGATTTAAAGCCAACTCGCCGGAAGAAGCGGCAGAGCTGGTGTCTCGGAAACTGGCGCAGTTAAATCAGGTATAATTTCAGACGGCCTTTGCGGATTTCCGGCAAAGGCCGTCTGAATATCAATTTCCCATTTTTGAGTGATACATGGAAAACCTTTTGGCTTACTTACTACAAAAAATCAGCCTCCCCAACCAAACCGGCAAGGACAAGTCATGAGCAGTAAGCCTTTGAAGTATCCCGTTTCCGCTTTGGTTGTTTTGTATGATAAAGACGGCAATATCCTGCTGATTGAACGCACGGCGCCGCAAGGTTTTTGGCAGTCGGTTACCGGCAGCTTGGAAGAGGGCGAGCGTATCGAAGAAACCGCATGGCGCGAAGTGTGGGAAGAAACCGGTATCCGCCTTGCAGACGGACAGCTGGAAAACTGGCACGACAGCACCGTTTATGAAATCTATCATCACTGGCGCCATCGCTATCCCAAAGGCGTTTTTGAAAACCGCGAACACATCTTCTCCGCCCAAATTCCGCGCGATACGCCTATCGTCCTGCAACCGGACGAACACGTTGCCTACGGTTGGTTTAGTGCGGAAGAAGCGGCAGAAAAAGTGTTTTCGCCTTCCAATAAACGCGCAATTTTAGAACTGGTCAAAAGGCTGAATGCCAAAAAGGCCGTCTGAATACGACAGTTTCACATTTTCAGACGGCCTTGGGTTTGCTATACTTTCGCCGTTTGACTCTATTTAAAATCAAAGGAAACCATCATGGCAGACTTCAATAAAATCCTGACCCCGGGCGATGTGGACGGCGGCATCATCAACGTTGTCAACGAAATCCCTGCGGGCAGCAACCACAAAATCGAATGGAACCGCAAACTGGCCGCTTTCCAACTCGACCGCGTTGAACCGGCAATTTTCGCCAAACCGACCAACTACGGCTTCATTCCGCAAACTTTGGACGAAGACGGCGACGAATTGGATGTATTGCTGGTGACCGAGCAGCCTTTGGCAACCGGTATTTTCCTGGAAGCACGCGTTATCGGTGTGATGAAATTCGTTGACGACGGCGAAGTGGATGACAAAATCGTCTGCGTTCCGGCCGACGACCGTAACAACGGCAACGCCTACAAAACTTTGGCCGATTTGCCGCAACAACTGATCAAACAAATCGAGTTCCACTTCAACCACTACAAAGACCTGAAAAAAGCAGGTACCACTAAAGTTGAATATTGGGGCGATGTAGAAGAAGCGAAACAAGTCATCAAAGAATCTATCGAACGTTGGAACAAACAAGCCTAATCGGTTTGCCCCATCCAATATCAAGGCCGTCTGAAAATCAGATTTTCAGACGGCCTTTTCATATCTCAGCAGCCTATCAATCCTTCAAGCATTTTCAAACTGATATTTCAAACGAATCAATCATATTATTTTAAATAATTGTTCCCTAAAGCCGAAATTTCAGACGGCTAGAGAATAGGTTTTCTAGATTGCAATTACAGCATCAGCCCCAAAACGCTTTTTCAAATCCTGCCGCGCATTCTGGTGGCAGTTCCCGTTGTAGTAAATCATGCAGAGCAGAATATAATTCTGGAGGTATGTCGCAGCTTTCTTCATCGTAGAACTCCCCGCCTGCTTTCCGCCATTCGCGCTCAAAATCATAAATTGCCAATAAGGTTTGCATTAGTATTGCTACGGAAGGGGCGATAAGGCGGCGTTTTTCTATTGTACCGTAACCTATTATCAACCAATAAACAGGACTGCCGGGAGCGGTGGTATCAGCAAAAAGAATTGAATCGTCAAACATTATGCCAAATATCGCCCATTCTTCACGCCAGCCTTGTGTAGGCAGATATTGCTTGGTCTTCCTATCCCAGCCGAAGGCCCAATCGTGCCAACTGTTGGGCAATTTGGGATAAGTCACCCATTGTAAAAACAGAGTTTCCATCTCCAGCCAATAATTGGCAAGTAGATTGTCGGAATGCCATATGCCGTCCATATGGCGGTAGAAGTCGGCTAATGCACCCAAATGTAGATGACGGTTACCTTCCAGTGGGGGCAGTTTCTGCAACGTTTCTGTATAGGGAAAACCAAAGGTTTGTGCGAAGGTGCGTATAAGGGAGTGAGGCATAAAGTTTGCTTGCTGTATTTTTACGGTTTAAGTCCGTGGAAGATAATGGATTATAGTGGATTTAATTAAAATCGGGCTTGACGCAGGCTAATGATGTAAGCCATCGATTTAGTTTATTTTTGATCTGCCAACGTTCATCAGTCAGAACATAAATATAGTAAATTCAAATTGTCTATAAGTTAGTGCGATATTTTGCCAATATAACAAAATCGTCTTTAAAACAAACAAACCATTCTTTCTCATTTTCAGACGGCCTCATTAAAGTAACGCCTATACCAAAAATAAGGAGTGCTTCAATGACTGCTACCACAACCGATCCACGAGCCAAGCTGCCTGAGACGCCTTTGTCCGGCAACGAAGCCTTGAAAGAGCGCAGCGATTATCTGCACGGTACGATTAAGGAGGAGTTGAAAGACAATTTTACCGGCGGCTTTACTGCCGACAACTTTCAACTTATCCGTTTCCATGGCATGTACGAACAGGACAACCGCGATATCCGTGCCGAGCGTACCGAACAAAAACTTGAACCCTTAAAAAACATGATGTTGCGTTGCCGTTTGCCCGGCGGCATCATTACGCCGAAGCAGTGGCTGGGTATTGACAAATTTGCCGGTGAAAATACGATTTACGGCTCTATCCGCCTGACCAACCGTCAAACCTTTCAATACCACGGCATTTTGAAAACCGATTTAAAACAGGCACATCAGGCATTGCACAAACTTGGTTTGGATTCCATTGCCACAGCCAGCGATGTCAACCGCAATGTGTTGTGTACCAGCAATCCGGTGCAAAGCACGTTGCATCAAGAAGCCTATGAATGGGCGGCGCGCATCAGTATGCACCTTCTGCCGCGTACCATGGCATATGCCGATGTCTGGCTGGACGGTGAAAAAGTGTTTACAACCGAGCCGACCGAGCCGCGTAATAAAGAAATTGCTGATGAGGTCGAGCCGATTTTGGGTAAAACCTATTTGCCGCGCAAATTTAAAACTGCCGTCGTAATTCCGCCCGACAACGATGTGGACATTCATTCCAACGATTTGGGTTTTGTGGCGATTGCAGAAAACGGCAAGTTGGTGGGCTTCAATGTATTGGTCGGTGGCGGCTTATCCAGCGAACACGGTAATACCAAAACTTATCCGAACATTTCTTACGAATTTGGTTTCGTTCCGCTCGAATACACCCTCAACGCCGCTGAAGCTGTTGTCAGCACCCAGCGCGACTGGGGCAACCGCAGCGACCGCAAAGCAGCGCGTACACGCTATACGCTGCAACGCGTCGGCGTAGATGTGTTCAAAGAAGAAGTCGAAAGGCGCATGGGCATTAAATTTGAACCTATCCGCCCTTACGAATTTACGCATCGCGGCGACCACATCGGCTGGGTACAAGGGCATGAAGGCAACTGGCATTTGACTTTGTTTATTGAAAACGGCCGTCTGCTCGATTATCCCGGTAGGCCGTTGAAAACAGGTATCCGCGAAATTGCTAAAATCCATCCCGGCGACTTCCGTCTGACGGCAAACCAAAATCTGGTGGTTGCCAATGTACCGCCCGAATTGAAAGACACGATTGATAAAATCGCCAAAGACCATGGCCTTATCAGCAAATCGATTACCATCCAGCGTGAGAACTCGATGGCCTGCGTTGCCTTGCCGACCTGTCCGTTGGCAATGGCGGAGGCTGAGCGTTTCCTACCAACATTCTCCGATAAAATTGACGAAATGTTCGCCAAATATGGTTTGGAAGACGAATACATCGTTTTGCGCGTAACCGGTTGCCCCAACGGTTGCGGCCGCGCCATGCTGGCAGAAATCGGTTTGGTCGGTAAAGCGGTCGGCCGCTACAACCTTTACGCAGGCGGCAACCGTGAAGGCACCCGCATTCCTCGTTTGTTTAAAGAAAACATTACCGAACCTGAAATCCTTGAAATTGTCGAAGGCTGGGTGGCAGATTGGTCTCGAAACCGTTTAGATGATGAAGGTTTTGGCGATTTTGCCATCCGTACCGGCATCGTCAAACCTGTATTGGACGCTCCGCGAGACTTCTGGGCATAATGCATACAACCAGATCCGCAAGTCTACAATAAGAAAATAGAGAAAACCAAAGGCCGTCTGAAAATCAGATTTTCAGACGGCCTTTTATATTGTGCGTATTTATATTAAAGATGGAATATAAACCGAATCAGCGACGGCGGCCAAAGCCCCGACCCATACTTGGGCGGCGGTAGTTGGAAGGCTGACGCGCGGTTTCGCGGTAACGCTGTTGCTGTTGAGCGTTTTGTTGCTGGGCACGCAGGGTGCGCGTATTCAGCTGTTGGCTGGTGCGTCTGTTTGGACGTGCGGTTTGATAATAGTTGGCACGGGCTTGACGTGCAATCGGGCTGTTTTGATTGCTTGCCTGTGTGAATTTGTTGGCCAATGCGTTGCCGATAAATGCACCGGCTGCCGCGCCCACCAAGCTTTGCAGCAGCCAGCTGCCGGTGGATTGGTCGTAGATATATTGTTGGCCGTCTGTACCGGTTACCGGTTGGCCGTTGTTGCCGTTAGCTTGTGCCTCGGCAGGAATGGTGTCTTTCACGGCTTCAGGCGTGAGCTGGTAAACCGTATTGTCTTCTTGTTGGCCGTTTTGTTGTGCCAACTGTTGTTGTAATGCTTCGATTTGTTTTTGTTGCTGCTCAAGCTGCGCTTGGGTATTGTCTTTGCAGGCAGCAAGGGCAAAAGTGGAAAGGGCGGCTAAGGCAATCAGTTTTTTCATTGTTTTTCCTGAGAGAAGTTTGTCTTTGCCGAGATTTCGGCGGAGTGTGTTCGCCTAATATTAAACCATTTCCCTGTTTTTCAAGTAGTTTTACAAAATAATATTGGAAAGTTGCGCTGCAAATGCACGGCTGTTGGCAGCCAGATTGCCCAGTGCGGGCATTTCGTGTTCGGTTTCGATAATCAGCAGGTTGGCAGGGCGGCGGGTGTGCAGGGACATTTGCATTTCAGCGGGAGAGAAGGGCATGTGATGGCGTTTGGCGAAAGCTTCGGCGCGTTTGTTGGCGGTTTTGAGCATGGGCAACAGGGTAATATCCAAATGGAAACGGCGTACGCCCAAAACCAAAATACGCGCTGCGAAGAAATCCGCTTCATCAGTAAAAACGTTGGGGCTGCTTTGATTGAAGTCGTGGCGCTCTGCGGCAATCAAGGTCGCGATGGTGCGTACTTGCGGAATCAGGGCTTCGCTGATGAGGCTGTCAGGCGAATCAGGCAAAGTGTGCATGTTGAGCATGCTGTGGTGGCTGTTGCTGTCAACGACCATGCGGCAGGTGTGTAACATTTGTGTTTGGCTGTGGATTTTAGTTGAGGCAGTCATGGCTGTATTCCTTATTTCTTAAAAATGGGTGGATTTAAGCGGCCATGGTGGGTATAAAAAAAGCCGCTCAAATGAGGCGGCTCTAATTTGCGTATTTTCAATTTGGTCTGTTTTAGACAAGCGCAAAAAAGTACCGCACGTTTGTGTGGTACCAATAGAAGAAAGTAGCAGAGCGTTGCGCGGTTTGCATGATGAAAATACGTCTTTAATGTATAAAAGAATGGAACGTAGTTTAAAACAAGAATGCCAGTAATTTCAATATCCAATCGACAAAACCCACCAATAAATCTACAAGTTGTTGTAATCCTTCCAATTTATTTTCTTTCGAGTGAGTCAAATTTGCACAATTATAATGCAAAACCGGGTGAATTGATAACAATCCGAGCAGGCTCTTTAAAAAGGCCGTCTGAAAACTGAATTTCAGACGGCCTTTATTTTTGTTTATCCAATCAATAAATGTCGCGTTGGTAGCGTTTGTCTTCGCGCAGGTCGTTGAGGTAGTCTTCGGCTTCGTCACGGCTGAGTTTGCCTTGGGTTTCGATGACTTCGATCAGGGCGTTTTCGACATCGCGTGCCATGCGTGTAGCGTCGCCGCAGACGTAGATGTGTGCGCCTTGTTGCAGCCAGTTCCAAACTTCGGCGGCGCGTTCGGTGATTTTGTGTTGGACATAGACTTTGTGTTCGCCTTGTCGGCTCCATGCGAGGTCGGCGCGGGTGAGGAGGCCGTCTTTGCGCCAATCGCTCCATTCGAGTTGGTAGAGGAAGTCGTCGGCTAGGCGTTGGTTGCCGAAGAAGAGCCAGTTTTTGCCGCTGTCGCCATTGGCGGCGCGTTGTTGCATGAAGGAGCGGAAGGGGGCAACACCTGTGCCTGCGCCGATCATGATGATGGGTGTATCGCCCTTTTGGGGCAGGCAGAAGTTGGGGTTGGGTTCGACAAAGACACGGATTTCGCTGCCTTCTTCGAGGCGTTCGCCCAAGTAGCCGGAAGCTGCACCGGTGTAGGTGTGGTCGTGGTGGTCGAAACGGACGACGCCGATGGTGAGGTGGACTTCTTCGCCGACTTCATCTTGTGCGGAGGCGATGGAGTAAAGGCGAGGGGTTTGTGGACGGAAGAGGCTGTATAGGGTTTGTGCGTCCAGTGGGTGCGGATAGGCGGCAAGTACGCCTACGGGCGGTGTGGCGGCGAGGTAGGCATCCAGTTGGGCTTTATCTGCAACTATGGTTTTGAGTTCCTCGTTGTTTGTTAATTCGGCGTATTGTTGGACGAATGCCGGTGTGTTTTGGGTGATGTCTGCGGATTCGGTCAGGGCGGTGCGGATGTCGGTTTCGCGGCCGTCTGAAAGTTGGACGGTTTCGTTGCCGTTCAGTTGGTTGAGGTCGAGGATTTCTTGAACGAGGTCGGCGGAATTAAGCGGCCATACGCCGAGCGCGTCGCCTGCCTGATAATACAAACCTGAGCCGCTGAGATCGATTTCGATGTGTTCGACGTCTTTTTCCGCGTCGCGCGAGGTGATTTTTTGGCGCACGGATAGGGTGGCTATGTAGGGGTTTTCTTTGGTGTAGATGGCATCGTTGCTTGGTGTGGCTGAGCTGTTTGGTGCAGCGGTTGTACTTGGACTTGTTGCTTGGGCGGTTAACTCAGCCACTTTGGGTACGACGGCGGCAATCCATGCGTCGGCATCGGCCTGGAATTCTAAGTCGCAAATGCCCAAGTCGTTCAGACGGCCTGCACCCAGTTCGGCAAATTTGGCATCAAAGTCTTTGCCTGCTTGGCAGAAGTTGGGATAGGAGGAATCGCCAAGGCCCAAGACGGCAAAGGTGAGTTTGCTGAGATCAGGTTTCTTTTTGCCGTAGATGAATTTGTACAAGGGTAGGGCTTCTTCGGGCGGTTCGCCTTCGCCTTGGGTGGAGGTAACCAAAAGGACGATGTCTTCGTCGGGCAGGGTTTTGCTTTTGAAATCGCCTGCGCTGCTGAGGCGGGCTTCTACGCCGGCGGCTTGAAGTTTGGCGTGTAGGGATTCGGCAACGCTGCGGGCATTGCCGGTTTGGGAGGCGGAGAGGACTAACACGCGGCGGCTGACTGCCGAAGCGGCCGTTTGCAGGGCAGATGGTTCGGCTACTATACCGGATACGCCTTGGCTTTGCGCCCAGCAATAGCCGGAGAGCCAGGCAAGTTGGGTGGGGGATAGTGTGGAGAGTTGGACGGAGAGTTCGGGGGGAAGCGGATTGGCTTGGCTCATTTGGATTCCTTTATTGGACGGCTATAACCGATTGTTTGAATAATGGACAGTCGCCACTTTAAACAGGCCGTCTGAAAAAAGGAAAGAATGCTTGGTTTTAATTTAAGATGATTTCGTTATATTCGGGAAGGTATTAGGCCGTCTGAGCATACCTGTTCAGACGGCCTTGGATTGGATAGAAACGAGATTTTCAGTTTCCGCTGGAGAGTTTCATCACTACGACGCCGGAGATGATGAGAAATGCGCCAAGCCAGCGGCCGAAGTTGGCAGCATCGTTGAAAAATACAACGCCTACCAAAAAAGCCCCTGCCGCGCCTATGCCTGTCCAGACGGCGTAGGCTGTACCCATCGGAATACTTTTTTGGGCAAGGTAAAGGAAGTATCCGCTGCCGACGATGCAGGCAAGCGCGGCGGCAAAGCCATGCCAGCGGTAGCCTTCCTGTTGTGCCAGCTTCAAGCCCAATGGCCAGCCGATTTCCAGCATACCGGCTAAGATTAAATAAAACCAACTCATAATATGTCCTGATAGTGTGTTAAGGTTTCAGACGGCCTTAGAAAGATTGTTTTCTTCCGAGAGTTCAACGCGTTGTCCGATATCTTTTAGATTGGAGTATTGTTCGACCAAGCGCGGTACATCGTCCAAGCTCATTGCAAACATCCATAAATAAGTGCTGACGGAATAGATATGGCCGGCGCTTCCGTAGCCTTTAAGCGTCATGTGTATAAAGGCGAAGCCGAACAATACGCTCATCGCCATGCCGATACTGAGATAGCCTAAGGCTTCGCGGTTGGAAATCAGCACGCGTAGTTTGGCAAACCAGCCATAGTGGCGGTAGAGCTGATGCTCGTTGCCGTCGCGGATAAGGTGGTTGTCGCGTTCAAACCGATTGTTTAAATGGAAATATAGGTTTTCGCTGATGGCGGCAAAACGCGGCAGCAACCATAAAAACAGGGCAAGTATCGCGACAGCCAATACGCCCACCCAAAATTCCAATATCAGCAACATCATACATGCACCGAAGATGGAGACCAGCGAAGTAGCAGCGATGGGCAGGTGTTCTTCAAAAAAACTGACAAACTCGCGCGATAGGGCAACGCGTGCGGTAATGGCGGAATGCGGTACTTCTCGCTTGCGCTGTTCCAAAACGACCGGGACGGCTATTTCAGTATAGATTTTGGTAAATGTACGCGTATCGGCTATCCTTCGGGCGGCGCCGATTATCCACATTAATAAGACCACCACACCATACAACATTGCCTGCCAGACGTTGCCTTCCATAACGGCATTAATCGCCCAGCCTCCAAACACGGGATATACCAGCAAGAGCAGATTATCCAAGCCGACGAGAGAGAAGGTTGTGATGAGTTTGCGGCGGTGTGTTTGACCGATGTGTTTCAACATTTTCCACATGGTTGCCCTCCTTCCTTATTTAGTATTGAGGGTTTGCGCCATTAATTCGGCCAACGCGTCCAAATCGGCAAACAGTCGGGCTGCACGTTTTTCACCGAAGGCGGTAAAAATTCGTTTGCTGAATTCCTGCATGTTTTGCACCAATGGTGCGGCGGATTCTTTGCCTTGCTCGGTCAGCGACAATAAGCGTTCGCGTTTGTCTTGTTCGCTTTCGTGAAATGTCAGCAAGCCTTGTTCCGCCAGCGTTTTGCATGTGCCGGAAACGGTTTGCTTGGGCAGGCTCCATTCTTCGCCTATGTGTTTTTGAGTGCGGCTGCCTTCGGTGGCCAAGGTGTAGAGAACGGCGAAGGTATTGTAGTTGGTGTTTTGCTGTTTAATCCATTGGTCAAATGCGCTGTCTATGTGGCTGATACGCATGCCGAGTTGGTCGAGCTGATTCATAAATTGGTCTCAATATTGACTAATTGGATGCGGATTATAGTCATGTTTAGGACTAATTGCAAATGGAGGGCCGTCTGAAACAATCATTTTCAGACGGCCTTGAAACCGTTAAAATAATTAATGTAGAAACGATATATTCAAACTACGATAAACCTAATAAAACCATCTTCAGCACATACGCCATGATTCATTTCTTATCTCAAAACATCTCCTCTAAACAAGCCACTGCCATCGGGCTGCTTGCCGTTGCTTTGTGGAGCTTTGTCATTTCTCTGATACGCTCTTTGAGCCTGCATATGGGGGCAGTGGGCGGAGCGGCAATGATGTACACCCTGTCCACCGTATTGATTTGGCTGATTTTCGGCCGGCCGCATTTACGCAATTACAACCGCAGCTATCTGTTTTGGGCGAGTGTGTTTTTTGTCGGCTGCGAACTGTGTTTGTCGCTCTCGGTCGGTTTTGCGCAAAACGCGAGACAGGCGGTGGAAATCGGCATGGTCAATTATTTGTGGCCGACGTTTACCATCGTCGGAGCGGTATATTTCAACAAACAGCCGTCAAAATGGTGGATAGTCATCGGCTTTGTGCTGTCGTTTTTAGGGATTGCCACTGTATTGGGCGGCGATGTCGGCTTGTCAATTTCCGGCATCTACCACAATGTCCGCACCAATCCCGGCGGCTACATCATGGCATTTGCGGATGCGGTGTTTTGGGCGGCATATTGTACGCTGACGGCGCGCGTGAAAGCGGAAGGCAGCAGCGTCGGCTTTTTCTTTGCGCTGGTGTCGATATTGTTGTGGATAGAGTATTTTCTCAGCGGCGCGGATACGTTGAGTTTTGATTCCGTATCGCTCGGCTATGCCGTTGCCGCCGCGTCTTGTATGGGCTTGGGCTATGCAGTGTGGAATATCGGTATTTCGCGCGGCAACCTGACCGTATTGGCAGGCGCATCTTATTTCATTCCGGTATTGTCTGCGGTAGTGTCATCATTTTTGATTAGCGCGCCTTTGTCCATGACATTTTGGCAGGGTGCGGGAATGGTGTGCTTAGGGTCGATTGTATGTTGGTTGGCGACCCGGAGAAAACGGATGGTGTGAGGTAATATCCCATAGTTTTGCGATATAACGAAAACAGCTTTTTTAACAACCAAACATTCTTTCCCATTTTCAGACGGCCTGTTTAAAGTAGCAGTCAGTTTGAGAAATCACGAGAAATGGGAAAGAATCATGACCGTAGCTTCCGCTCCGCTTTTACGCTTCATTACCGCTGGCAGTGTCGATGACGGCAAATCCACCCTCATCGGCCGCCTGCTCTACGACAGCAAAACCTTACTGACCGACCAGATTGACAAGCTCAACCGTGCCACTGAAAACGGCGAAACGCCTGATTTTGCCAGTTTGACAGACGGCCTTGCCGCCGAGCGCGAACAAGGCATTACCATTGACGTGGCCTATCGTTATTTCGCCACGCCCAAACGCAAATTCATTATTGCCGACACGCCGGGACACGAGCAATACACCCGCAACATGGTAACGGGTGCATCGACCGCCGATGCCGCCATCGTCCTGATAGACGCAACGCGCGTCGATTTTTCCGGCAGCGAACCCGTCCTTCTGCCGCAAACCAAACGCCACAGCGCGATTCTGAAACTCTTGGGCTGCCCCAACGTCATCGTCGCCGTCAACAAACTCGACCTGCTCGACTTCGACGAAACCAAATATCAGGCCATTACCGCAGCCTACCGCAAACTGGCTGAACAAATCGGTCTCCAAGCCCAAATCCACTTCCTGCCCATCAGCGCGTTAAAAGGCGACAACATCGTCAACGCCAGCAGCCAAACCCCGTGGTATCAAGGTTTGCCGCTTTTACCCCTGCTCGAAAGCCTGCCCGTCAACCGCCAAAACGCCGCCGACCAAGCCACCCACTTCCCCGTACAGCGCGTCGCACGGCAAGACGGCAGCAGCAGCGACGACTTCCGCGGCTATCAAGGCAGGCTGGAAGCAGGTCGTCTGAAAACCGGAGACGAAATCAAAGTCCTGCCTAGCGGACACACCGCCAAAATCGCCGAAATCTACAATCCAAACGGCAAAACCGAATCTGCCGAGGCAGGGGAAGTGTTGACTGTCGTTTTGGATACCGATATCGATATTTCACGCGGCAACAGTATTGTTTCAGCCGACAGCGCCATTGTTCCCGAACAACAATTTCAAGCCGCGCTTTGCTGGTTTGACGATATTCCGCTCAATCTGCGCCGCAAATATTTGCTGAAGCACACTACCCAAACCACGCCCGTAAAAATCAGCGAAATTGCCTATGTTTGGGACGTGAACACCCTCAGCCGCGTCGAATCCGCCGAAACGCTCAAGCTCAACGACATCGGCAGCGTCAGCCTCAAAACCCAGCAGCCGCTTTCTGCTGCCGCATACGAAGACAACCATGCACAAGGCGCGTTTATTTTGATTGACGAAGCCACCAACCATACTGTCGCAGCAGGCATGATACGCAAAGTCAGTGAAACAAACAGTTTTGAAATTTAAAAGAAAGTTGCAATAAAAAAAGGCCGTCTGAAGTTTCAGACGGCCTGTTATTTTATCCAAGGCGAAATGCTTATGCGCCGTAAACCGGATATTTATTGCACAAAGCAGTCACTTGTTCGCGGACTTTGGCGAGGTTGGCTTCGTCTTCAGGGTTGGCCAATACGTCGGCAACCAAGTTTGCCAATACGCGCGCGTCGGCTTCGTTAAAGCCGCGTGTGGTCATGGCGGCGGAGCCGATGCGGATGCCGGAGGTAACGAATGGTTTTTCCGGATCGTTCGGGATGGCGTTTTTGTTGACGGTGATATGAGCTTTGCCCAAAGCGGCTTCGGCGGCTTTGCCGGTGATTTTCATCGGTTGCAGGTCAACGAGGAAAACGTGGCTTTCAGTACGGCCGGAAACGATGCGCAAACCGCGTTTAACCAACTCTTCCGCCATAGCGGCAGCATTGATTTTCACTTGTTTTGCGTATTGTTTGAACTCAGGTTGCAACGCTTCTTTAAACGCCACGGCTTTGGCAGCGATAACGTGCATCAACGGACCACCTTGCAGGCTTGGGAAGATAGAAGAGTTCAGCGCTTTTTCGTGGGTATTGTCACGGCACAAAATCACACCGCCGCGAGGGCCGCGCAGGGTTTTGTGGGTGGTGGTGGTTACGAAGTCGCAGAATGGTACGGGGTTAGGATATTCGCCGCCGGCAATCAGGCCGGCATAGTGCGCCATGTCGACAAAGAGGTATGCGCCGACTTTATCGGCGATTTCGCGGAATTTTGCCCAATCGATTTGTAGCGCATAGGCAGATGCGCCGGCCACAATCATTTTAGGTTTGTGTTCAAGCGCCAAGCGTTCTACTTCGGCATAATCGAGAACTTCGTTTTCATCCAAACCATAAGTAATGGCGTTGTAGAGTTTGCCGGAGATGTTAACGCTTGCGCCATGGGTCAAGTGGCCGCCGTGTGCCAGAGACATGCCCAAAATGGTGTCGCCCGGTTTCAAAACTGAAGCATATACGGCTTGGTTGGCTTGCGAGCCGGAGTGCGGTTGGACATTGACATATTCTGCGCCAAACAACTCTTTAGCGCGGTCAATCGCCAATTGTTCGACAATATCAACGTATTCGCAGCCACCGTAGTAGCGTTTGCCAGGATAGCCTTCGGCGTATTTGTTGGTCAATTGCGAACCTTGGGCTTCCATAACGGCACAGCTGACGTAGTTTTCAGAGGCGATTAGCTCGACGTGGTCTTGCTGGCGCTTGTCTTCTTGGGCGATGGCTGCTGCCAAATCGGGGTCATATTGTGCGAGGGTAACGCTTTTTGAAAACATGTTCTCGATTCCTTTGTGATGGGCTGAAAATATGGGATGGAGTGCTGCGGATTGGTTCAAGATGAACTATTTTTCTTGCATTGTCAACAATTGTGTCGGGTGTTTGGTTTCAGACGGCCTGAGATTGAAGGGTTTATTTGAAAATATCATCTTGTTTTAAATGAAAATCCATTTTTTCCAGAAGTGCGACCAAATCGGATTCGGCTTGGGCGGCTTTAAGATTTTTTGCCAGTTCTACCAAGGCTACTGCATTTAATCGTTCTTTCTCCAACCGTAGAGCTTCTTCGCTGAAGATTTTGATATTGTCTGCCGATTCGGCGGCATCTATTTTTTCAAATGGATAAAATGATTCTTCGTGCACGGCCAAACCGTCAGGCAAGGGGGCAGCATGGTTGAAATCGGCATCATTGACCGGCATCCATGAAGGATGGTTTTCAAGCAGGATAAATTGTCCGTCCATGCCGTTGATATGACGGAATAGGGTGGTTCGGCCATTGTGTAAACGCATAAGCCCGATTGTATGCCCAAGTCGGCAAACCGTCTAGAAACCTGTTTCTTTCCATTGGGACGATGGCTAATGGTGATATTATTAATTTTGACATAAAACAGTTTCGGCTTAAAAAAGACTGGATAAAACGCCCGTGTTTGTTATAATGAAGCTAAAGATTAATTCGTCCTAGTTTTTGGCAGCAGTACTTTTTTATTTAATTAACAAGAGAGGAAAACAAAATGTTTCCAGAATATCGCGATCTGATTTCTAAACTGAAACAAGAGGATGCACACTTTGCCCGTTTGTTTGAGGAGCACAACGAGCTGGACGATAAAATTACCGGTTTGGTGAATAACGTGGTAACCAGCGGCGCCGAAGAAATCGAGGAGCTGAAAAAAGCCAAACTCAAACTCAAAGACGAATTGTATGCCCTTTTGCAAAAAGCAGCAGGCAAATAATTAAAATTTGAATAAGGCCGTCTGAACGGTATGATGGAAATCTCAGATTCCCTTTCATGCCGGTTTAGACGGCCTTTTTAATTATTAGGCATTTGGTTATTTTTATTGGCTTAATTTAACGAATAATTGTAAATCACTCTTAATTGCATTGAAAACTCTGTTAAGTTTATTTAAAATCTCGAATAATTTTTATTTTGATTTTTAACAAACAAAGTTAAAGAGAAACGATGCAATGAAAACATTCACACTCGCCATTTTGCCTTTGGCGTTAATTAGTGCATTCTCACACGCAGCTGAAGAGAAAGCAGTTGAGCAGGCTGAAGTCGATACCGTTTACGTTACTGCCGAGAAGCAGTTGCAGCAATCGCTCGGCGTATCGCGTATTTCGAAAGACGACATTGACAAGCGTCCGGCCGTCAACGATATTTCCGAATTTGTCCGCACCATGCCGGGCGTCAACCTGACCGGCAATACAGCGACGGGTCAGCGTGGCAACAAACGCCAAATCGACTTGCGCGGTATGGGCCCTGAAAACACATTGATTCTGATTGACGGCAAGCCTGTGAACTCGCGCCAATCCGAGCGTATCAGTATGCGCGGCGAACGCAATACGCGCGGCGACAGCAACTGGGTGCCGGTTGAAGAAATTGAATCCATCACCGTTTTGCGCGGTCCGGCGGCAACGCGTTATGGCTCGGGTGCGATGGGCGGCGTGGTCAACATTGTCACCAAAAAAGTACCGAAAGAATTCAAAGGATCAGTGAACTATTACACTAACCAGCCGCAAGACAGCAAGGAAGGGGCAACCAACCGTGTCGGCTTCAACCTTGGCGGGCCGATTATCCAAGACGTATTGGGCTTCCGTATCTACGGCAATTTCAACAAAACCGATGCCGATTCCACAGACATTAACCGCGATTCTATCACCACTGTTACTACGAAAAACGGCCCGATACGGGAACGCGGACGTGTCGTTGTGCCTGCCGGACAAACCCGCACTGTTACCAACACCACCTATGGAGCGGCAGGGGTGGAAGGTGTGAAGAATAAAGACATAGCCGGCCGCCTACAATGGAAAATCAGTCCGTCACAAACCCTGATTTTAGACAGCAGCTACAGCCGTCAGGGCAATATCTACAACGGCGATTCGCAAAATTCCAATGCTGCCAATACACGGACCGTCATTACAGATACTGCCACAGGCGTGGTGATTTCCGACACCGATTCGACCCTGCGCGAAATTTACCGGAGCGGCATTAAGGAAACCGCTCGCCTCTACCGTTCCTCCTACGCCCTGACCCATGACGGCGCGTGGGACTGGGGCGACACCAAAAACGTATTGAGCTACGAACGCACCACCAACAGCCACCTGCCCGAAGGTTTGGCAGGCGGGCCTGAGGGCAGCTATGTCGGCACGGAATACGTCCAAAGCCGTCTGAAAAACCTGCGTTTCAGCAGCGAGGCCAACATACCGTTCAAACTCGGCGTAGAAAACGTACTGACCGTCGGTGCGGAATTTACCGACAGCAAACTGGACGATCCCTCATCCAACCGCCAAGGCTTTACCGACCAAGGCCAAACATCGACCTTCCCGGGCGTTTCCGCCATACGTGGCGGCAAAACATCGCAGCAGAACAAGGCAATCTATGTCGAAGACAATATTTCGCTGACCCCGTCCACCAAACTGATACCGTCCCTGCGCTACGACCACAACAGCAAAAGCGGCGGCAACTGGAGTCCCGCGCTCAACTTCTCCCAGCAGATCGGCGCAAACTGGCTGGTCAAAGGCGGCATCGCGCGCGCCTACAAAGCCCCCAACCTGTACCAAAGCAACCCCGAATTCATCCTGTACACGCGCGGTAACGGCTGCCCCGTGGAATTGGGCAGCGACCCACACTGCTACTTTATGGGCAATGCCAACCTAAAACCCGAAACCAGCGTCAATAAGGAAATCGGCATCGAATTCGAAAAAAACGGCTGGCAGGCCTCGGCAACCTACTTCCACAATGCCTACCGCAACAAAATCATCACCGGCACGGAAATCATAGCCCGCAGCAGCACCAGCTCAGGCATCCTCTACCAATGGGACAACTCACCGAGGGCGACTGTTTCCGGCCTGGAGGGCAACCTCGTCATCCCCCTGCACAACACGCTGAAATGGAGCAACAACTTCACCTACATGCAGAAATCGGAAGACTACAAAGGCAACCCCCTGTCGCTGATTCCGAAGTTCACTATCAACAGCACGCTGGCCTGGACGCCGAACGAACGCTTTGACGCCAACCTGACCTTCACCCAATACGGCCGCACCAAACCGCGTTCGGTCGCCATCAACAACATCGAACAAAGCGGCAGCGGCGGCAGCGGAGAAACCCTGGCTTCAGCCCGCAACCAAACCGTTTTGGGCGGATACAGCATCTGGGGCATCAACGCCGGTTACAACTGGAACAAACGCGTGGCCGTGCGCGGCGGCATCAGCAATCTGTTCGACAAAAAACTGTACCGCACCGGCAACGGCGCGCAGACCTACAACGAGCATGGCCGTGCCTTCTACGGCAGTTTGAAAGTATCGTTTTAAGTAGAAGCGTATTAAATCAGGCCGTCTGAAACGGTGTGAAATGAAATCTAGGATTTCTGACACATGGTTTCAGACGGCCTTCTGATTTTAAATTTAGAAGTATTTGTTGTTACGGAATTTGCTTCTCTTTTTGGAAAAGTAAAAGGGCGGTTTTGCCGCCCTGAGAATACAAACTACTTATTCGACCCAAGTCACCATTTCATCAATCGGCTTGCGTGATTTTTTAGTGATTTCTTTGGCGCGATAGCCGAATGTTGCCGCTACGGATACGCCCCATTCGTTGGCATCAAACAGGCCTTCTGCTGCCAATACTTCGTTCATTTTGTCGTAGTTGAAGCCTTCGATTGGGCAGGAATCGATGCCGATGGCCGCTGCACCTGTAAGCATATTGGCCAAAGCAATATAGGTCTGCTTGCCGCTCCAGTCAAAGAGTGCGCGTTGGTCGTCGGCAATTTTAATGTCGGTTTCTTGGAAGCTTTTGTATCTTGCCAATGCTTTTTCCAGTTGCTCTCCTTGCAGGCCCCTGCGTTCGGCAACACTGCGGAAGAACGGGGTATCGTAACGGGCATTTTTCTTGGCAAGGATAATCACCAGATGGCTGCAGTCATCCAGTTGCGATTGCATCCCCCAGCTGAAAGGCTTGATTTTCTCACACAGGGCTTTGTTTTGAATCACCAAGAATTTCCATGGCTCGGAGCCGACGGAGCTTGGGGAGAGGCGGGCAAATTCTAGAATCGCTGCAAAATCTTCTTGGCTGATTTTTTTGTTGGGATCGTAATAACGGGTGGAGCAGCGATTTTCGAATACTTGCAGCATTTGTTCGCGTGTAATTTGATTCATCTGGTTTTCCTAATAAATGAAGATGTTATTCCAATATCCGGTTCCTTTTGAGGCATCATTACCGGCATAACCTTAAGGAGGAAACAGGCTGGGGCAACACCATGTTAAATCAAACCTGACGGTCAGGCTATCTTTTAATTCTGAATTTCGCAAAAAAAATTCGATAAATATCAATATCAATACGAAAAGGCCGTCTGAAACTTTAAACGTTAAAGTTTCAGACGGCCTTTGATTTCAAATCCTAATTACAGATGAGGATTAATCAGGTTTTCTGGAGAGAGGATGCGGTTGAGCTCTTCTTCGCTCAACAGGCCGCGCTCCAGTACGACTTCGCGCACGCCTTTGCCGGTTTGGGCGCAGATTTTTCCGACCAAGTCGCCATTGCGGTGGCCGATGTATGGGTTCAGATAAGTGACCAAACCGATGGAGTTGAAGACGTAGTGTTCGCAGATTTCGCGGTTGACCGTAATGCCTTTGACGCATTTGTCGGACAGGTTGACCGCGGCATTGCCCAAGAGGGAAATAGTTTCAAACATACATTGGGCGATGACCGGCTCCATAACGTTCAGCTGCAACTGACCTGCTTCGGCTGCGAAAGTGATGGTGGTGTCGTTGCCGATGACTTTGAAGCAGACTTGGTTGACGACTTCGGGAATCACGGGATTGACTTTGGCAGGCATAATGGAAGAACCGGCCTGCAATTCAGGCAGGTTGATTTCTTTCAAACCAGCGCGCGGACCGGAAGAGAGCAGGCGCAAGTCGTTACAGATTTTAGACAGTTTGACGGCTGTGCGTTTCAATGCGCCGTGTACCATCACATATGCGCCGCAGTCGGAGGTCGCTTCGATCAGGTTTTCAGTCAGTTTGCAAGGCAGGCCGCTGACTTCGGAGAGTTTCTCAACAACCAAAGCCGCATAGCCTTTAGGCGTATTCACGCCGGTACCGATGGCTGTGGCGCCGAGGTTGACTTCAAGCAGTAGGGAGCGGGTACGGTCGAGGTTGAGGATTTCTTCTTCCAACAACACTTGGAAAGATTGAAACTCTTGTCCGGCAGTCATCGGCACGGCATCTTGAAGCTGGGTGCGGCCCATTTTCAAAACATCTTTAAACTCTTCGGCTTTTGCGGCAAAAGAGTTTTTCAAGATGGCCAGTTTGTCGAGCAATTCGCCGATGCTGTAATACACGGCAAGGCGGAAGCCGGTAGGGTAGGCGTCGTTGGTGGATTGGCTGGCGTTAACATGGTCCATCGGATTGACGATGTCGTAGTGGCCTTTTTCGTGACCCAAGACTTCTAATGCGAGGTTGGCAATGACTTCGTTGGTATTCATGTTGACCGAAGTACCGGCGCCGCCTTGATAAACGTCGGACGGGAATTGGTCGAGGCAGCGGCCTTTGACCAATACTTCATCGCAGGCTTTTTCGATGGCGGCCGCGATTTCCGGCTTGATGGCACCCAATGCGCCGTTGGCTTGCGCGGTGGCTTTTTTAACCATGACCATGCTGCGGACAAATTGCGGTACGTCGGAAATTTTTTGCGTGGAAATTTTAAAGTTTTCAATGGCGCGCAAAGTATGGATGCCCCAATATACTTCAGCAGGGATCTCGCGGTCGCCCAATAAATCGTGTTCGATTCGTACAGTCATTTCTCTTACCTTCTCGTATAGTTGTGTTGGTGTGCGTTATGCGTTTGGAACATTAGCCCAGTTTGGCAAGATTGTCCAGTCGGTAAGGCTTAATCGTCAGGGTGAAGGCGCGCTGCTTCGCGTTCCTTGGCAACCGTATCTTTGTCTTTCAGCTTCGCACCCAGGCCCAACATTTTTTCATATTCGGATTGTGGCGTTCCGTCATCCTGCATACCGAACGCGCTGGCGTTGACCCAGAGGGCGAGCAGGGAAACGATAATGGCGAAAAAGCTGACGATATACCAAAACATTTTTTTCTTCCTTGTGTGTCTGCGTGTGCAGATTGTTGTGGTTTGTAAAGATGTGAATGTAGCACAAACGCGGTTGGGTTTAAATTCTTCTCCCGCATCCTTTCATTGATTTACCTGTAATTGTTTAGAAAGGAAAAGGCCGTCTGAAAAGTAAGACTTTTCAGACGGCCTTGGGGGCTTTGTCGGGAAGATTAGCCGCCGCATGCGCCGCAGCAACCGCCTTCGCCATGACCGCCGCGTTTTTCTTCGTTGTTGATAACGGGCAGCTCGGTTTCTTCGGTTTGCTCTTTTTTATCTTCAGGCAAATCGTTTACTTTGATTTTGTTTTCTTCGGCCATGATACATCCTTTCAATGGATTGAGGAGTGGAAAGATTCATAAAGATAGCATCTTTAAACGAATAAACCAAGCAGCACAAAACTGCCTTGTGATAATGCCATGACTTGGAACAATAAATTTGCTTGTAAAAGCGTTAAGGCCGTCTGAAAAAATCCAAAGAGGAGTGTTGGTTTTATGGTTTGAAATGGCAGCAGAAAGATTTAAGAATGCTTGATTTGAAGGGATAAACTGACATTGATTTCAAAAAACAATACAATGTTATCATCATCTGGAAACAGCCAATTTATCGGAGCATATATGTATTCACACCACAGCGAACGCCATTTCAGCGACCGCAACAACTGGCTTCGGGCAAGCGTATTGGGTGCCAATGACGGCCTGATTTCCACTGCCTCGCTGTTGACGGGCGTAGCCGCTGCCGCGCCTGATTTCCAAACCCTGCTGTTGACGGGCGTTTCGGCGCTTATCGGGGGCGCAGTATCAATGGCGGCGGGGGAGTACGTTTCTGTGTCCAGCCAATCGGATACGGAAAAAGCCGATTTACACAAAGAGCGTTTTGAGTTGGCAAATAATCCTGATGCGGAGTTGGAAGAGCTGACGGAAATTTACCGCCTCCGCGGTTTGTCCGATGCGCTTGCCGCAGAGGTGGCCAAAGCCTTGATGGAACACGATGCGCTCGCCGCCCACGCGCGTGACGAAATCGGCGTTACCGAAGCTTCTTCCGCCCGTCCCATGCAGGCTGCGCTGGCTTCTGCCGCTTCATTTTGTGCCGGCGCGATTTTGCCGTTACTGGTCGCATTGACAGCTTCTAGCGCCATTGTTCCGGCCTTGGCAGTTTCCACTTTGTGCGGACTGGCAGGACTAGGCTATGTCTCCGCCAAACTCGGTGGCGCGCCTGTTGTTCCCGCCGTTTTGCGCGTGTGCCTATGGGGCGTTGCGGCATTGGTGATAACCGGATTTATTGGAAAACTGGCCGGCGTGGCCGTCTGAATGTAAGGGCTTATATTCTTTTAAACCTGTATCCAGTAAAATTGAAAATCTATTTGATCGCTAAAGGCCGTCTGAAAATTTTTCAGACGGCCTATGGTGCTTGTATTTACTTACTTACAAACTGTTTTGTCATGACCTATCCGATTCCCAAACCTCGTGAAAAATCCCGTTGGCTCAATCTGTCTCAAGGCTCGCTGCCCTTGGCTTTGGCGCGTTATCTGCCGCATAAGCAGCTCAAGGTTGTCTTGACCCAAGATGCGGAACAGGCGCTACGCCTTCAGACGGCCTGGCTGTTTTTCCGTCCGCACGATACGGCGGTATTCCTGCCGGACTGGGAAACGCTGCCTTACGAGCGTTTTTCACCGCATCAGGATTTGGTGTCGGAGCGCTTGTCAGCATTGTGGCAGATTAAAAGCGGCACTGCGGATGTGTTGTTCGTACCGGTTGCCACGGCGATGCAGAAGCTGCCACCCGTGCCGTTTCTGGCAGGGCGTACGTTTTGGCTGAAAACAGGGCAGACTTTGGATATAGGCCGTCTGAAAAGTGATTTGGTGGATGCAGGTTATAACCATGTTTCCCATGTTGTCGCGGCAGGCGAGTTTGCCGTGCGCGGCGGTATAGTCGATTTGTTCCCGATGGGCAGCGAAATACCGTACCGCATCGATTTGTTTGACGATGAAATCGACAGCATTAAAACCTTCGATACTGAAACGCAACGCACCATTTCCCCCGTTTCCGAAATCCGCCTGCTACCGGCGCACGAGTTTCCCACCGACAGCGAGGCGCAAAAGATTTTCCGCAGCCGCTTTCGTGAGGAAGTCGATGGCAATCCGAACGATGCCGCTGTGTACAAAGCCGTCAGCAACGGCCACTTCGGCGCGGGCGTGGAATATTATCTGCCGCTGTTTTTTGAAAACGAGCTGGAAACGCTGTTTGACTATATCGGCGAAGATGCGCTGTTTGTCTCTTTGGGCGATGTTCATGCCGAGGCAAACCGTTTTTGGAGCGACGTCAAATCGCGTTACGCCATGGCACAGGGCGATGAAACATATCCGCCTTTGCTTCCACAGCATTTGTATCTCTCTTCTGATGTCTTTGCAGGCCATCTGAAAAACTACGGACAAGTGCTGCCCGATGTTTCCGGCAAGGAACACACCCTGCCCGACCTTGCCGTCAACCGCCAATCCGACGAGCCGTTGCAGGCATTGAAGGATTTTCAGACGGCCTTTGAAGGACGGATTTTGCTGTGTGCCGAAAGTCTGGGACGGCGCGAAACCATGCTCGGTTTCTTGCAGCAAAACGGCTTAAAAGTCAAAAGTGTATCCGACTGGCAGGGCTTTTTGTCGGCACATGAGCCGCTGATGATTACAGTGGCGCCGTTGGCTTACGGGTTTAAATTAGAAGATCAAAACATCGCGGTCATTACCGAATCCGATCTTTATCAATATGTTGCCCGCTCACGCAAACATCATCGTAAGAAACACGCCGCCGTTTCAGACGGCCTGTTGCGCGACCTTGCCGAAATCAATATCGGCGATCCTGTTGTACACGAAGAACACGGCATCGGGCGCTATATGGGCTTGGTCACAATGGACTTGGGCGATGAAACCAACGAAATGATGTTGCTCGAATACGCGGGCGAAGCGCAGCTTTATGTGCCTGTTTCGCAGCTGCATTTAATCAGCCGCTACTCCGGTCAGGCGCATGAAAACGTTACTTTGCACAAGCTCGGCAGCGGCGCGTGGAACAAAGCAAAACGCAAAGCTGCCGAAAAAGCGCGCGATACCGCCGCCGAGTTGCTCAATCTCTACGCCCAACGCGCTGCCCAATCGGGATACAAGTTTGAAATCAACGAGATGGACTATCAGGCGTTTGCCGACGGTTTCGGCTATGAAGAAACCGAAGACCAGGCCGCCGCCATTGCCGCCGTGATTAAAGATTTGACGCAGGCGAAACCTATGGATCGCCTCGTGTGCGGCGATGTCGGCTTCGGCAAAACCGAGGTCGCCCTGCGCGCCGCGTTTGTGGCGGTAATGGGCGGCAAACAGGTCGCCGTACTTGCCCCGACCACGCTTCTGGTCGAGCAGCACGCGCAAAACTTCGCCGACCGCTTCGCCGATTTCCCCGTGAAAGTCGCCAGCCTTTCGCGTTTCAACAACAGCAAAGCCACCAAAGCCGCGCTGGAAGGCATGGCGGACGGTACGGTCGATATCGTTATCGGCACGCACAAATTGGTGCAGGACGACATCAAATTCAAAAATTTAGGTTTAGTGATTATCGATGAAGAACACCGCTTCGGCGTGCGCCAAAAAGAGCAGCTCAAACGCCTGCGCGCCAATGTCGATATCCTCACCATGACCGCCACGCCAATTCCGCGCACCCTCAGCATGGCGCTCGAAGGTCTGCGCGACTTCTCGCTGATTACCACCGCACCCAGCCGCCGCCTCGCCGTCAAAACCTTTGTCAAACCCTTCAGCGAAGGCAGCGTGCGCGAAGCCGTGTTGCGCGAACTCAAACGCGGAGGACAAGTGTTTTTCCTGCACAACGAAGTGGATACCATCGAAAACATGCGCGAGCGGCTGGAAACCCTGCTACCCGAAGCCCGCATCGGCGTGGCGCACGGACAACTGCGCGAGCGCGAGCTGGAGCAAGTCATGCGCGACTTTTTGCAGCAAAGATTCAACGTGTTACTCTGTTCCACCATCATCGAAACCGGTATCGACATCCCCAACGCCAACACCATCATCATCAACCGCGCCGATAAATTCGGGCTGGCGCAACTGCATCAGCTTCGCGGGCGCGTCGGCCGCAGCCATCACCAAGCCTACGCCTACCTGCTCACGCCCGAATACATCACCAAAGACGCAGAAAAACGCCTCGACGCCATCGCGGCGGCAGACGAACTCGGCGCAGGTTTCACCCTCGCCATGCAGGATTTGGAAATCCGCGGCGCCGGCGAAATCCTCGGCGAAGGGCAGTCCGGCGAAATGATACAGGTCGGCTTCACACTCTATACCGAAATGCTCAAACAAGCCGTGCGCGACCTCAAAAAAGGCCGCCAGCCCGACCTCGACGCGCCGCTGGGCATCACCACCGAAATCAAACTGCACAGCCCCGCCCTGCTGCCCGAAAGCTACTGCCCCGACATCCACGAACGGCTCGTCCTCTACAAACGCCTTGCCGTCTGCGAAACCGTGCAGCAAATCAACGCCATACACGAAGAACTCGTCGACCGCTTCGGCCTGCCCGAACAACCCGTCAAAACCCTCATCGAAAGCCACCACTTACGGCTTGCGGCAAAAGAATTAGGCATTGATGCCATTGATGCGACCAGCGAAGCGGTAACGGTAACCTTTGGTAAAAATAACAATGTCGATCCAACCGAAATCATCCTGCTGATTCAAAAAGATAAAAAATACCGCCTTGCCGGAGCCGATAAGCTGCGATTTACCGCAGAGATGGAAAATATCGAAGTGCGGATTAATACGGTGAAGAACGTATTGAAGACTTTGAAAGACAGGGCGATAGCAAAGTAGAGGCTAGTGAAAAAAGGTCGTCTGAAATGATTTTTCAGCTTTCAGACGACCCTTTATAAAGACGATATGGAATATAAAAGCAATTAATCTTGTCAAATCTTTTAACCGCGTGCGTCCCAAACGTTCACTATAAATAGACTTCATGTAGGCTATGACTTGCTTAAACGCTCCGTCATCGCAATTTATTGTTATTTCAACGATAATATCGGGTTACAATCTAACATTTAGATTAAATTTATTCAGACAAACAATTATTTGGAGACAATAAAATGCTAGATGAAAAAAATAAGCTAATTTTTCAAACTTGTTTATTGCTGGTTCGTCATATTACAAATTTAGTTGAACACGAAAAGAGTACAGGAGTACGAATAGGTTACCATAGCCGAATATTCGATTCTTTATTACACCCACAAGAGTATTTTATTTCTTTAGGGAAATCAGAAAAATTATTAGATGGGGTTCAGGGTCGTATTGAGCACGTTGTCCCTTGTGCGTATATAGTTGAAAAGCTTGAAGAGTTAATTAAGGAGCAAAAATATACACAAGAAGAATTGGCGCATGCATTACAGAAAAATTGGAAGGTGGCACATATTACGAAAGAAGAAGCAAAGTTTATGGACTTCAATTTAAAACTCAAATCCACCATGCCAAAAGATTGGGATTTTATGACAGGAAGGCCTGAAATTAGATTGGAAGCAGCAGGAATCAGATTAGTCCCTAACAATCCACATTAAACAACACACGCTCATATTTACGTTGTTTATTTCAAGTGGCACACGATAGCAAGCCATAGCCTGCATTAAACCTGTAGGCAGGGTGTGTGCGGTACGCACGCGAGCTTTAAGTGTAAATATAGAAGCAGTATAAAAAGGTCATCTGAAAATAAATACAATAAAGGCCGTCTGAAAAATTTTCAGACGGCCTTCCTATTCCGGCAATATTTCAAGATTTTTCTGCGCAGAAAAAGGAATACAGCAACTGTATCATCTTGGTTACCCTCGGGTCGGCAATGTAATATTGCCGTTCCCGATGGTTCACTTCAAACGATACCAAACCGGCTTCACGCAGTAGGGCTAATTGGCTGGACATTGCCGCTTGTGGCAGTCCGGATGATTCAGCCAACTCGGTTACATTGTGCGGCCTTTCATGTAGTTTGCACAATACGGCGAGGCGGTTGGGATTGGCCAGTAGTTTGAGAAAAGCGGTGGCTTCTTCGTAGGGTGGTTGATTGTCGGCAGTGGTCATTTTTCACGCTTGTCGGCAAATGAGGAGGTCGAATTATCAGTCATAATAGTCTTAGCAGCAACTTTCAGACGGCCTTTGCTTAATGATTCCATGGCATTTTGGCCAGCAGGCGTGCCATGCCGCAGAATCCGGTTAACCCCGCCGTTAACAGGCCTGCACCGACCATTACGTCTATCAGATAAAACCAAGGCGATACCAGCCAACCTGCCAGCACGCCCAACAGAATCAAACTGCCCGCAATGGTTTGCACCTGCCGCATGATGTCCGGTGCGGCACGGTCGGCAACAGTAGGAAGCCCTGCAGCCTTCCATGCCTGTAAGCCGCCTTCTAGAATATAGCATTCTCGACCTTGGCCAAGCACTGACAATATTGTTTCTGCCCGTGTTGTACGTTTGCCGCTCAGGCAATAAAAAATCAGGCATGGGGCTGTATCATCGGGCAGTTTGTCTCGCTGCTGTTCAGGCGGAAGGGATAATGCACCGCCAATATGCCCGCCCCGATATTCGGCTTGGCTTCGGATATCGACTGCCAACGCGTCCTCACGGATTTTTGCCGTAGCTTCGGAAGGCGTGATTCGCGGGAGTTGTCCGACCGTACTCATGTTTTGTCTTCGTTATTTTTTGTTGATGCGGCAGGTGTTGATGCCCAATAAGCTGTACAGTGCGCAGTTGCCAATCAGTGCTGTGCCCAGAGGGACGATGCCCAGCCAACCCCACCAGCCAATTTGTCCGGTAGCGGCTGCAGCAATCAGCGCTACGCCGATAACAATACGGATTACGCGATCCAAAGTACCCAAGTTTCGTTTCATTTTATTGCTCCTTGTTTCAGAATGAATTGTCTATCAATAAATATATATAACAAAAATCATATATGAGAAATATTATAGCTTTAAAGATGACTTTGTCAAATGGTTTACAGTAAAAGTGTAATGAATATTTGGATTGTATTTTTAAACTCCAACGTCATGGTTAAATGTAAAAATACAGCCTTATATTTTCAGACGGCACTGGAGATGATCTATATAATATTTTATTTATATTGGAAGAATTGGTAGTCAGTTTTCAGAAGGAATCAAATCATGACCGATTTGGAAAAGAAGCCCAATGGAGAAGATTTGAAGACTGGATAATCCGTTGTGTAACTAGAAAGGGAGAGGAGATACTTTAAAATCAAATTGTCTACGAATTATAAAAGGCCGTCTGAAAACTGAATTTCAGACGGCCTTTGGTTTCTTTATAACGTCGTTCGTATCATCAGAAACGATAGTTCACGCCCAAGGCAAACTCGCGGCCGCGTTCGTAGAAGGGCATGCGTCCGTTGCCGTCAGGGAAGCGTTGGCTGTGCGAACGGTATTGCTTGTTGCCGATGTTGTTGACGGCGAAGTTGACGTTCAGGTTGTCTTTTTTCAGCGGCTGCCAGTTGGCGTAGATGTCGTGTACGCCGTAGCCTGATTTCTTGCCGTGTATCGTGCCTTGTCCGCGGGCGACGTCGGTGTATTTCACGCTTTGGGCGTAGCGGCCGCGCCAGCCGATTTCGAGTTTGGGGTTTTCAAACTGATAAGACAGACCGGTCAGCCATTGGCGGCCGGTGTTCCAGAAGGTGAACGAGCTTTCGTGGTCTTCCGCTTGAATCGGGCTTTCGCCGTAGTACATTTCGCCGTTCAGACGGGGTTTGACGTAGGACACGCCGGCGCGCGCGGTCAGACCGCCCCAGCGGTAGGATGCGTCAAGTTCGTAGCCGTAGGTTTTGAGCGTGCCGCCGTTGTAAATCTTGCCGCGTTCGGTGATGGAGGCGGTGTTGTTGTTGATTTTTGCCCAACGGTAGACGATGAGGTCTTTGATGCGTTGGTGGAACACGCTGCCGCTGACGTTGAAGTTATCGTTGCGCCATTTGAAGCCGAGTTCGGCACGGCGGGCGGTTTCGGCTTTGAGGTTGCTGTCCAAATCGGCGGCGGCGCCTGCGCGTTCGTTAGCCAACAGGGCTTCGTTCAGGCGGGGCGCGCGGCTTGCCTGATTGAGGTTTGCCAAGAGCGAGAAGTTGTCGTTGATGTCCCAAATCGCGCCGATGCTGGGGTTGAGCTGGCCGTGGGACGCGCTTTGTCTGCTGGCGGCGTTGTATTTGAAATGGTCGTAACGCAGGCCGGTGGTCAGGGTAACGGGGTGCAGGTTCCAGATACCTTCCGCGTACACGCCGTATTCGGATTTCTTCTCTTTGTCGCGGTCATACAGGCCGAGAATCTTCAGCCACGCGCCTTTGTCGGACGGCTCGGAGGTTTCGTGGCGGTAGTTGACGCCGTATTTCACCATGTGTCCGTCGCCGAAAGAGCTGGCGAGGTTCAGATTCGCGCCGGTTGCTTTGATTTTGCTTAACTCAAGCTGGCCAATGGGAACGCCGCCTTGCGCCGTGCCGGAAGCTTGGGCTTTTGGAGAAGGAGCGCCTTTAGGCGGTTTGGTGTCGTCGGTGTTGATTTGGAAGACATTGGCGTCGATTTTGTCGATGAAGCCGACGTTGCGGCCACGGTATTCCAGATTGTAGGTCTGCTCTTTTTGATAAGTGCCGTCCACGCCGACGTAGCTGTCAACGTTTTGGAACTCGGCTTTATCGGTGCGGTTGCCTTTTTGGTATTCCTGACGGTAGGTCAGGCGGATGCCGTGGTCGTCGTTGAAGTCGTAGCCGATTTTGGCGAGGTAGCTGTGCTGTTTCAGACGACTGCCGTGGTTGACATTGCCGTTGCCGTCTTTGTAGTCGCGGTTGTTGAGGAAGTTGCCTGCAAACAGGGCATCGAAGCCGTTTTGATAGCCGTAAACCGCCGCGTTGCCGGTTGAGCCTTTATTGCTGCTCAAGCCCGCGCCGAGTTTGAAACCGAAAGGTTTGCCGTCGGTCAGCAGGTCTTTCGCGTCAACCGTCGTCACGCGGATGGTACCGCCGACCGCGCCCAAGCCCGCGCTCGCCGCGCCCGTGCCTTTTTCGACGTTGATGCTTTTCACCAAAGCAGGGTCAAGCTGGAAGCGGCTTTGGTGGTGGAAAATTTTGGTGGATTGGCTGGTGCCGTCCACTTCCAGATTAATTTTGTCCTCGCCGACGCCGCGGATGCTGTAAAACTGCGCCACGCCGTTGCCACCGCCGACATCCATACCGATTTGGTCTTTCATGACTTGTTTCAAATCGGTCGAAGTCTCGCGGTCAAGCTGGTTGCGGGTAACGCGGGTCGGTACGGCGGTACCGGTAACCTTAATTTCATTCAGTTCGGCAGTTTCTGCGGGGTGCGTATTTTCGGCATGGGCGAAGCCTGTTGATAGTGCGAGTGTAATGAGACTAAGGCGGAATACAGGAAAAGAGGTTTTATTCATGATTTTTCCCAAGGAATAAAAAATTGACCGCTTATTCTAATTATTTTAATAATGATTATCAAACTACAAATAAATGTAAAAGAACATATTAGTCTCATTTTGATTTGTAGTTTGAATATTTTTATAAATATCAATCGGTTTATTTATGGTTAAATTTTGTAAAACTATTTTAAGAGAAAATATAGTGAGGCTTACTTTTTTGAAACTGAAGAAAAGGGATGAGTTGAATATTTATCGATGATCAATATTGTGTATAGGTGTTTTAAAAGGCCGTCTGAACAGTGCTTTCAGACGGCCTCACTACTTCTTTTTTACAGCAAAGGACTCATCAGGCGGACGGCATTTTCTACGAGGCCGCGGAGTTTGGAGCGTTGTTGCCATGATTTGATGGCAATGTAGCTGCTGTTTTTGAGGTAGTCACGTTGGAGGTTGCAGATTTGTTTGGTGGTGTCGCGATCGTAGATGGCGAGGCTGATTTCTAGGTTGAGGAAGAAACTGCGCATGTCCATGTTGACCGTACCGAAGAGGGAGTAGTCTTCGTCAATAGTCATGGTTTTGGCATGTAGAAGACCACCTTCAAACATGGCGATTTTGACGCCGGCTTCCAGCAGCATAGGGTAGTAGGCGCGTGAGGCGTAGCGTACCATCAGTGAATCGACTTTGGCGGGCAGTATCAGGGTTACTTTGACGCCGCGTTTGGCGGCGACGGTTAATGCCATGAGAAGCGGCTCGTCAGGGACGAAGTAGGGGGTGGTAATTGTGATTTGTTTGGTAGCGGCATAGATGGCGCTGATGATGGTTTCGTAGATGACGAAGCTGCTTTGCTCGGGGGCGGAGGGAATGATTTGGGCAACAATATTGCCTTGCTGCATTTTTTCGGGAAGGATTTGGGGCAGCAGGTTTTTTGCTTGGTTGAGGTATGTTTGTACGTTTTGGAGGTTTTTATCGGTTTCGACGGCAAGGTCGGCGAAGAAGACGGCTGACAGCTCCAGTACCATAGGCCCTGTGCAACGCATCATGGCATCTATCCATTCGCCGACGCCTGAGTTTTGTTTGAAGTAGCGCGGATCGACGAGGTTGAAGCTGCCGGTGTAACCGATTTTGCTGTCGATAACGAGGATTTTACGGTGGTTGCGCAGGTCGGTGCGCGTGAATAACGTACGCCAAATGCCGACAGGCAATGAGGTATGTACTTCAACGCCTGCTTGGCGCAGTATCTCTACCCAATCGCTTTCAAGAAAGCTCCTGCTGCCGACGGCATCGGCCAATATGGAGCAGTCTACGCCTCTGGCTTTGGCGGCAAGGATTTCATTTAGAATTTCTTCGATGCGGCCTTTGGGTTCGATAATGTAAAAGGCCAACAGGCAGGAATGGGCTGCGGCGCGTATGTCGGCAAGCATGCTGTCGATGATTGCATCGGTGGTCGAGAGCAGGCTCATGGCGTTGCCTTTGGTTGCGCCCAGCCCCGTTCCTTTTTCGGCAACTTTACTGATGCCGTGGTAACGTGATTTGACTTGGTCGGCAATGTCGAGATAGATATCGGCTAGATGGGTGGCGGCAAAGTTGCGGTAGAAGCGGTTCATTTCGCCGGTACGTTTGGCGCGGGCTGTGCCGAGACGAGGCTCGCCGATAAGGATGTAGGCGATGGTTCCGAATACGGGGAAAAGGAATAGGATAATCAGCCAGGCGAAGGTTGAGCCGATGTTTTTTTGTTTATACAACACGCGCAGCATGCAGACGAGTGCGGCGCAGGTGTGGGCGAAGATGAAAATTTCGGTCCAGGTGATGTCTTTTAAAAAATTCATATTCGGTAGCGGGAGTGGATGTGTTTTAAGTTTGAAGGTGTCAGCTGATAAGCTTCAGATATTAAGTATATAGAAAAACCGTCTGAAAACAAATTTACACGATAATTGTGTTTTTGTTTTCAGACGGCCTTTGCGTTGTTTCCATTAACGGTGATACTGACGGGACAGTTCGTGTACGGTATCGACCAAAATTTTGGCGTGTTCCGGGTCGGCGTGTTGATTGATGCCGTGTCCGAGGTTAAATACATGGCCGCTGCCGTTGCCGTAGTCGGCAAGGATGCGTGCGACTTCGGTGCGGATAGATTCCGGTGTGCCGAAGAGGGCAAACGGGTCGAAGTTGCCTTGCAGGGCAACTTGTTCGCCGACGCGACGGCGTGCTTCGCCGATGTTGTATGTCCAGTCCAAGCCCAATGCATCTGCACCGATTTCTGCCATGCTTTCCAGCCATAAGCCGCCGCCTTTGGCAAATACGATAACAGGCACGCGGCGACCTTCGCTTTCGCGTTTGAGTCCGGCAACGATTTGTCGGATGTATTTCAGGCTAAACTCTTTAAACGCTGCATCGCTCAACACGCCGCCCCAAGTGTCGAAAATTTGTACGGCTTGTGCGCCGGCATCGATTTGGGCGTTGAGATAAGCGGTAACGGCTTGGGCATTGGTGTCGAGGATTTTATGCAGCAAATCAGGACGCGAATACATCATGGTTTTAATGGTGCGGAATTCTTTGCTGCTGCCGCCTTCAACCATGTAGCAGGCGAGTGTGAACGGGCTGCCGGAGAAGCCGATGAGCGGAACTCGGCCGTCCAGTGCTTTACGGATGGAAGTTACGGCATCAAAGACGTATTGCAGTTTTTCCATGTCGGGAACTTGCAGTTTTGCAATGTCGGCTTCGTGTTGCAAGGCGCGTTCAAATTTCGGGCCTTCGCCTTCGGCAAAATACAGGCCCAAACCCATGGCATCGGGAACGGTCAGAATATCGGAAAACAGAATTGCTGCGTCCAGATCAAAACGTTCTAAAGGCTGGATGGTAACTTCGGTTGCCAGCTCGGTGTTTTTGCACAAATCGAGAAAGCTGCCTGCGCGTGCGCGTGTGGCTTTGTATTCAGGCAGATAGCGTCCAGCTTGGCGCATCATCCAGATGGGAGTGTATTCGACAGGTTGTTTGAGCAGGGCGCGGAGGAAAGTGTCGTTTTTCAGAGCAGTCATGATAAATAGGCTTTCTGATTTGGTATGTTGGACAAAGTTCAGACGGCCTTAGATATGTATAGAGGCTGTCTGAAATGATTAAATGGTTGGTTTTGTTGTAGATTTCATATTGTCGCTTAATGCGAAATCAGCACATCAATTTGGTTGAGGAAGGGCTGCCGGATGTTCTTCTTCGGCCACGCTTTCCAAAACTAGATTGCGTTGTTCTTGCGCTTTTTGCGGTTGATCGGTTTCATCAAACACGCGAGCCAAGACCAAATGTGCGGATACGCTGGGTTGCAGGGCGATACTGGCTTCGAGGTAGCCCTGGGCTTTGCCCCAAAGTTTTCGGCCGTAGGCCAGTTGGCCAAGATACATCAACAGCAGTGCATTGTCGGGTTGTTCCTGTAACCAAGAGTCTGCTAAGTCGATGGCTTTTTGTTGCTCGCGCTCGCTTAGGAAACGCACGGATTCGACAAATGCCTCCAAAAGCTCGGGCTGGCGGGTTTGCAGATAATGGGTTTTAACCCATTTGACTGCATCGGCATACAAACCCAAACGCTCGTATTTTTCGGCAATCGCGACGCACAATTCGCCAGACTTCACACTTTCGGGAATCTGTTTCAAACAGGCTTTCAGACGGCCTGCATCGGTTACTTCGCTCAAGAGGCGGCGATATGCCCAGTTTTGATACTGTTCGGCTTCGTAATCGTTGATGGCGCCGGCTTTGACCAGTTTTTCCGCTTTTGCCAAGACATCTGAAGCATCGCCGTGATCAAAGGCATAACGTAATTGCAGACGCACCAAGCGGCTCAAGTTGCCGTTGATTTTTGCTGCGGCTTCAAGGTTTTGTGCGGCAGTCGGATAATCGCGGCGGCTCAGTGCAGATTCGGCCAGCAAAAGATGACGGGAAAGCTGTTGTTTTTGTGGCAGGTGTTCGATTTCGTGTAGGTAGCGGTCGCGCAATTCGAAGTTTTCCATTTGGTCGGCTGCGTGCGCGCCCAACATCAAAGCCAGGGTGCGGTTGTCGCCGGCTTCTTTGTTTTGCAAGACTTTGGCAGCTTCTTGTTCGGCTTTTTCAAAACGACCTTCAAAATATGCCAGACCTGCGCTGTTCAAAGAGGCAGAAGCCTGACGGCCTTTGCGGGCAATGCCGAAGCGTTGCATACGCGCCGGAAGGTTCAAGAGGCCGAACACGAATTTAACCAGGAAATACAAAACGAATACGCTCAATAGCAGGCCTAAAACAAAGGCATGCAGATTGATACGTAGCATGGTTTGCTCAACCACGACATACACGTTACCTGTATAAATGCCGGAAGCCAACGCTAAACCAACGGCGGCTGCAAACAGAATGACAATCCAAACGACGGTTTTCATGCTTGCTCTCCTTTAATTTTGGCAGCAGGCTTGGTTTGGTTTTGTGGTTTGGCAGCTTCGGCGGCCGGTTCTTTTTTGTTTTCAGACGGCAAAGCAGGTGCTTCCAGAGATTGAGGTGCAGAAGCGGCAGTGGGTGCAGCAGTTGTGGCTTGTTCGGTAGCTGCAGCCGGAGCGGAAGCGGTTTTCTCGGTAGCTTGGGTTTGTGCAGCTTCTTCGGTCGTCATTTGTGTACGCGAACCTTCTTGATAAGCGCGAACGGCGCTCAAGCTGGCTTTCAAGCTGTCGTCTGAGATCATGCGGACATCAAGGGCTTTGAGTTCGGCCAACTCTTTCAACCATGACTGGGTAGCAGGGGATTTGCTGTCGAAGTATTGTTTTACAGTTGCTTCAACGTTGTTCAAATCGCTTTGATACACTTCGCCGTTGTGTTGCAACAGGGCAATGCGCGCATCCAAAAGGCGCAGGCGCAGGTTTTCACGGATGAAGTAGGTTTGATCGGGTGAAATCAACATGGCGTCGTTGCTGTCCAGATGACGGACTTCAACCAAGCCTTTGAGGGCATTGAGGGATTTTTCCCATGTGTTTTCCCACCAAGTTCCTGAATTGGCGGCTTCGACAGGCGCGGCACCTGGTTTCAATACGCCGTCCAAAACCAAAGGCAGGCCTGAAATACCGGTTTCCAAACGGTCGATACGCAAGGCAGTGGCGGAAATATCGACATAAGGACGGTTTTTCAGCGCGGCCAAATCATTGCTGATGGCTTGCTTGATGGGGATAAGCTCAGGCTGTTCAAAACGGCTTAAGCGGCTGTCGATGTGTTCCAATACGCTGACCGCGCCTTGAAGGTTGCCTGACAGCATCAATTGTTGCGAAGCAGTGTTCAACATGGATTCGGCTTCGTCGACCAACCAGTTGATACGACCTTTGAGTAACTCTTGATAAGCTTTCTGCGTTTGCAGGATTTGATCGCTATTGTTTTTTTGACCGTTGTTCAGGCGGTCTAACTCGGCCTGAATAGCGGTTTGGCGGTTGAGGTTGTCTTTTAAAAGGCTGGCGTTTTCAGATTCGCCCAATGCGGCTTTGTCGATTTTTTGGTTGAATTCGAGCTCTTGGTTTTTTAAAACATTTTGACCCTGTACAAACAGGAATCCGCTCGCGCCCAAGCTAAGCAGTGCCAAGACGGTTGCACCTGCAGCCAAGGCTTTGCCGCCAGATTGTTTGATGATAACAGGGGCGTTGTTTTGTGGGAGATTGTTGGACTCGGTCATGCTCGCCTCCACTCGCTGAGGTTGGGTAGGTTTGATTTGTTCAGAAGGCCTGGTGTTTTCAGAACGTTCAGGCGCCGGAGCTGCCGTATTGGCAACTTGTTGGGTATCTTTATTGTCTTCGACTGGGTTCACTGCTTGGCTCCTTTGTGGCATGGATAAAAGTGCAGCGGATAAAGAAGTGACGGTTTCTACATGTTTGGCGCCGACGATGCGAAGCGCATCGGCAATACGCGGATGGTGGGTGAAGTATAGCAAGGATTCGAAGAATCGGGAAAATTGCGGCGGAATCTGATGGAAAAATTCGCGCGCGAGCTCGCCGGATGTGACGTAGGCGGCGGCGATGTCTTCGGTTTTAAAGTTCTGCCAATCGATGGCGTGTGGCCGTCTGAAATAGATTTCGGCGATGTCGATTTGGAAACCCAGTTCGGTCAGTTTATCTGCTAAAAAATCACGGCCTCCATGGCCTCGAATGATTAGAACTCGGGCGTTGGGTGGCAGGTTTTTCCAAATAGGCATTCTCAAGACGGCTTCGCTGTCGTTGCCGTCTTCGGGAGAGAATACGGGATAGGGGGAGAATTGCGCCAAAGTATGTTGGCTGGTTTGGCCGACGGTAATGTGTGCTTTAGGGCCGTCTGAAAAGTTCAGATGCGGCGCTGCGGTTTCAATAGCGGTGGGGCTGACCCAAAACACGACATCGGCTTGCTTAAATTGTTCGGGAAGTTTGTTTAGTGCCGAACGGTCTGCCTCTATTTCGATCGGACTCAATACTTGAGCCTGCCAACCAGCTGCATGGCAGGTTTGGATATCTTGCTGTGGACGGTTGGACGGACGGATGATGAGTAGAGTAGGCATAATGTGGGATAAATTATTAAGGTTTAGGCCGTCTGAAAGAAGGGTTTCAGACGGCCTGCTGCCGGGGATACGTTATTGATCGACGAATGCGCGCTCAATCAGGTAGTCGCCGCGGACACCGGTTTTCGGAGAAACGGTCAGGCCGAATTCGTCCAAGACGTTGCAGGTGTCTTTCAACATAGCAGGGCTGCCGCACAACATGGCGCGGTCGTCTTGCGGATTGATTTTAGGCAGGCCGATGTCTTCGAAGAGTTTGCCGCTGCGCATTAAATCGGTCAGACGGCCATGGTGTACATAGTCTTCGCGTGAAACAATCGGATAGTAAATCAATTTTTCTTTAACCAAGTCGCCCAGGTATTCGTGTTCGGGTAATTCTTTGGTAAAGCGGTCGTAGTATGCCAAGTCTTTTTTGTAGCGTACGCCGTGAACCAAGATGATTTTTTCGAATTGCTCGTAAATTTCAGGGTCTTTGGTAATGCTCAAGAAAGGTGCGATGCCGGTACCGGTGCTCAAGAGGTAGAGGTGTTTGCCCGGATTCAGGTCGCCGGCAACCAATGTACCGGTCGGTTTTTTACTGATGAGGACATCATCACCGACTTTAAGGTGTTGCAGGCGGCTGGTCAATGGGCCGTCTTGTACTTTAATGCTGAAAAATTCCAGATGCTCTTCCCAGTTGGCAGAAGCCACGCTGTATGCGCGCATCAGCGGTTTGCCGTCAACCATCAGGCCGACCATGACGAACTGGCCGTTTTCAAAGCGCAAAGATTCGTCACGGGTGCAGGTGAAAGTGAAGTAAGCGTCGGTCCAGTGGTGTACGGACAAGACTTTCTGGGTGTTGAATGCTGCCATTGATATTTCCTGTCGGATAAGGCCGTCTGAAAAGGATAGGTCGGGGCGGCCAAGGTTAATAAAAAGAATGGAATATGCTGTTCAGCTACTTACTTGCCGGTTTGGCTGATTTTTCGCTGAGGCTGTGCAGGTCGGAATAGCGTCCGCCTGCGTTGATCAATTCATGATGAGTGCCTTGTTCGACTACATTGCCTTCATGCATCACAACGATGTTGTCGGCTTTTTCGATGGTCGAAAGTCGGTGGGCAATCACTAATGTGGTACGGTTTTGCATCAGGTTTTCCAATGCGGTTTGTACCAAACGTTCGGATTCATTATCCAATGCACTGGTGGCTTCGTCCAAAATCAAAATCGGTGCATTTTTCAAAAGCGCACGCGCAATGGCGAGGCGTTGACGTTGGCCGCCAGACAGTTTTAAACCGTTTTCGCCAACTTCAGTGTGCAGGCTTTGCGGCATTTTTTGGATAAATTCCCAAGCATTGGCGGCTTTTGCAGCATTGATAATTTCTTCTTCGCTGAAGTTACCGGCTTGAGCATAGGCAATGTTTTCAGCAATCGTACCATTAAACAGGACAACGTTCTGGCCGACGAAAGCCATGCGGCTGCGTAGGCTTTCGAGTGTATATTCATTGATGTTGATGCCGCTAATCAAAACCTTACCTTCATCCGGATTAAGGAAGCGCGGCAACATATTGGCCAAGGTGGTTTTGCCGCAGCCTGATGCGCCGACCAATGCGGTCACTTTGCCTTGCGGTACAAGCAGGTTGATGTGGTTCAAGCTGTTGCGTTCGGCTTCAGGATAGCGGTGTACAACGTCGCAAAATTCGATATCGCCAGGGTTTGGGCTGAGGATTTGTTTGCCTTCGTTGCTCTCTTCGGGTTGATCCAAAAAGGTGAAGACACTTTCAGCCGCCGCCAAACCGCGTTGAAGGGATTGCATCACGCCGGTCATGCGTTTGATGGGATCAAACATCATGATCATACTGGACAAAAACGACATAAAATCGCCTGCGCTGAAGCCGGAAAGCCCTGCTTGGCGTGCGGCTGCGTAAATAATCGCAGCCAGAGCAACCGAGGCCATTAATTGCGTAATGCCGGTACCGGCAGAGCTGGCGGAAACCTGTTTGAGCAGGTTGCGGCGAACATCATTGGCAATACGGTCGAAGCGGCGGTTTTCATAATCTTGACCGCCGTAGATTTTTACAACGCGTTCACCATTAATGCTTTCGCCCAAGACCTGCATCAGCTGGCCAAGATAAATTTGGTTGTTGGCAGACAGTTTGCGCAGGCGTTTGCTGACTGTTTGGATACATACAGCAACAACCGGCAAGATGATAAAAGTAATCAGGGTCAAACGCCAGTTCAGATAAGTCAGCAAGCCCAATAGGCCGACTACGCTCACGCCGTCTTTAGCAATCACGGTAATGACGTTAAACCCTGCATCGGTAATTTGATTGACGTCGTTCAAGATACGAGACATCAAACGGCCGCCGGTATTGCTGCTGAAATACGAAGTCGGCAGGTGCATCATTTTGTTGAACATTTCACCGCGCAAGCGCTGCACCAAGTGGCTGGACAGATACGTCGTGCAATATTCGTTGATGAAGTTAAACAGGCCGCGAACGAAAAACAGCGCCACAATTGCCAGCGGCAACCATGACATGCTTTTCATGTTTTTATCGACAAAACCTTCATTGATCAAAGGTTTGAGCAAGTAACCGAAAGCCGGCATCGTACCGGCGACAATCAGCATGGCCACTACGGAGACGATAAACATCTTCCAATAGCTTTTCAAATATCCAAGCAAGCGCTTGTATAGCTCCCAGTTGGATGTGGCTTGTGTTGTCTGCATATCAATCCAAATTTAGAGCAAACATGCAATTCTAAACGAAAATATCTGTCATTACAATGTTTGCAATTGAAAGTCAAAAGGAGTTGGTATTGTTTTAACACCTTGATTTTATATTAGGAACGACTGCGGCGTGGTGGGTTTGGCAATAATGTTACCCACTTCTCAAATATCGGTTGCGGCCGTCTGAAACTTTTTCAGACGGCCTGTGCAGTCGTCAAGGACGGCCGGTTAAGCCAGGGCTTCCTTAATGATGTCTTTCACTGCTGTTGCATTATTAGGGACAACACGGACACGTTGCGGCAGGTTTTCCAAGCCTTCCAATGCGGCCGGACGAGGGATGGAAACTTCGCCGACAGCCTCATGGATGGTGGCTTCAAATTTGGCGGCCAGTGCGGTTTCGAGGCAGACGATGGTTTCGCCGGCTTCGCGGACTTCACGCGCTACTTTGACACCATCAGCTGTATGCGGATCAATCAATTCACGGTCTTGCTCGTAAACCTGTTTGATGGTGGCAAGGCGGTTGGCATGGGTCGATTTGCCGGAAACAAAGCCATATTGTTGATGTACTTTGTTTAAGACAAATTCCAAATTGAAACCTTTGCCGGAACCTACTTCCGCCCATAAGGTTTTGATTTCGTCTGCATCGCGGTCCATCAGGTCAAACACAAAACGCTCGAAGTTGGAGGCTTTGGAAATATCCATAGACGGGCTGGAAGTAACGTGGGTGTGTTCGCTGTTGCGCGGGCGGTATGCACCGGTTTTGAAAAATTCGTCCAATACGTCGTTTTCGTTAGTGGCGACAATCAAGCGGTGGATGGGTAGGCCCATTTGACGGGCGATATGACCGGCGCAGACATTACCGAAGTTGCCGCTTGGTACGCAGAAGCTGACTTTTTCGTCATTGCTCGAAGTGGCGTTGAAATAACCGGCAAAGTAGTACACGACTTGGGCGACAATGCGGCCCCAGTTGATGGAGTTGACTGTGCCGATGTGGTATTTGGCTTTGAATTCGGCATCGTTTTGTACGGCTTTGACGATGTCTTGGCAGTCGTCAAACATACCTTCAACGGCGATATTGTGGATGTTGGCATCTTGCAAGCTGAACATTTGCGCGCGTTGGAATGCGCTCATTTTGCCTTCCGGAGACAGCATGAAGACATTGATGCCTTTTTTACCGCGCAGGGCATATTCGGCGGCAGAGCCGGTGTCGCCACTGGTGGCGCCTAAGATATTGAGTTCTTTGCCTTCTTTGTTCAATACATATTCAAACGCATTGCCCAAGAATTGCATGGCCATGTCTTTGAATGCCAAAGTCGGGCCGTTGGAGAGGGCTTGGATTTTGATGCCGTCTGAAAGTGTGCGCACCGGAGTGATGGCTTTGGTACCGAATACTTCTTCGGTGTAGGTACGGTTGATGATGTCGCGTAAATCATCAGCAGGGATGTCGGTAGCAAACAGGCTCATAACTTCAAACGCCAGCTCAGGATAGCTGAGTGTGCGCCATTGGTCTAAAGTAGCACGGTCGATTTGAGGGTATTGCTCAGGCAGCATCAAACCGCCGTCAGGAGCCAAACCCATCAATAAAACTTCGCTGAATTGCTTGCGTGCGGTCGCACCGCGGGTGCTGATGTATTTCATGGTTTCTTCTCTATGTATTTAAAATTCAAATAGAAAGTCAAAACGAATTCAGACGGCCTCGATATTAAAAAAGGCCGTCTGAACGATTATTTGTAGAGTCGTTTGAAGCAGGCGGTAACCGTTTTCGCAGTAACGGACGCAATGGCCTGATCGCGGGTTGCCGGGCTCAAGACTTGCATCATTTCGGTTGCAGTCAATTGGTTTGGTGCTTCTTCGCTGGCGCAGCCGCAGATTTTATTTTCCCATTCGGCTTGTTTTTCCGCACTCATGGCCAAAGCAATGACACGCCATTCGTTACGTTTGTTCAATTCGGTACGGCATTGGCTGTCTACCGCCATTTTCACTACGCTGCTGCCGATACCTGTACCGCTGCCCAAGCCGCCGAAAGATTCGCCGCCGGTAGCGCATGCACCCAATAAGAAAGCTGATGTAACAGCTGCCAAAAGAGTTTTTGAAGTCATGATGTTTCCTGTTAGCAAGGCCGTCTGAAACGCCCGAAGAGTTCTCAAAATAGCATGTATTATACCGTAATGCGGCCCGATATGTGAGTTTGCGAAACTGCCGTATAATGCTAGCGAGTTTTCTTTTTAATCAATCAGCACGAAAGCCGCTATGTCCGACCTTTTCGCCCGCCAACCCGAAGCCCCTTTAGCCGAACGCTTGCGCCCGCATTCTTTAGATGATGTCATCGGGCAGCAGCACTTAATCGGCGAAGGTAAACCTTTGCGCGTGGCGGTGGAAGGCGGGAAGCCGCATTCTATGTTGCTATGGGGGCCGCCGGGTGTAGGCAAAACCACGCTGGCACGGATTTTGGCGCAGAGTTTCAATGCCCAGTTTCTGCCGGTTTCCGCCGTATTTTCCGGCGTGAAAGACATACGCGAGGCAATCGAGAAAGCTGAAATTGCCTTGCAGCAAGGGCGCGCGACAATTTTGTTTGTTGACGAGGTACACCGCTTCAACAAAGCGCAGCAGGACGCATTTTTGCCTTATGTCGAAAGCGGCTTATTAACCTTTATCGGCGCCACCACGGAAAATCCGTCATTTGAAGTCAATCCGGCTTTACTTAGCAGGGCGCAGGTGTATGTCTTGCAATCCTTGTCTTCAGACGACCTGAAGAAGCTGATTACCAAAGTATTGGCTTTGCCTGAATACCAAGATTTCACGATTGAAGCAGATGCGCAAGAATTGCTTGTGAATACCGCCGATGGCGATGCGCGCAGATTGTTGAACTTGATCGAGCAGCTTTTACGCGCTGCTAATACACGTCGTCTGAAAACCCTGACCGCCGAATTTCTTGCCGACAGTTTGGGTGCGCAAATCCGTCGTTTTGATAAGGGTGGCGAGAGTTTCTACAATCAGATTTCCGCGCTGCACAAATCCGTGCGCGGTTCGCATCCTAACGCGGCCTTGTATTGGTTCTGCCGTATGCTCGACGGCGGTACCGACCCGCGCTATCTTGCCCGCCGCATTGTCCGCATGGCATGGGAAGACATCGGCTTGGCCGATCCGCGTGCCTTAACGATTGCCAATGATGCCGCCGCTACTTATGAGCGCTTAGGCTCGCCCGAAGGGGAGCTCGCACTGGCGCAAGCCGTGTTGTATCTCGCCGCCGCCGCGAAATCCAACGCGGGCTACAAGGCATACAACCAAATGCGCCGTTTCGTCAAAGAAAATGCCAGCGACGAAGTGCCTGTCCATCTGCGCAATGCGCCGACCAAACTGATGAAAGAATTGGGTTATGGACGCGAATACCGCTATGCCCATGACGAACCTAATGCCTACGCCGCTGGCGAAAGCTATATGCCCGACGGCTTGGATGAACCCGATTTCTATCAACCTGTCCCTCGTGGATTGGAAATCAAAATTGGCGAAAAGCTGAAATGGTTGAAATCCTTGGATGAAGATGCACTGGATGATTAAAACAATAAATGTACATAATACAAATCTAAGATCAAATTGAATTTTTCAGACGGCCTTTGCTGTTTGAATATTTTTAACCTATACCATACACACACACTTTTTCATGAATATTTTTGAAGCCTTACTATTATTGTGCCTGCTGATTGTCATTAGCGCGTTTGTATCCTGTTCCGAACTTGCGCTGGCTTCGGCACGCAAAATCAAATTGCAGGTCATGGCGAAAGACGGCGGCGATACGCGTGCGCTTGACGTAATCAATATGCAGCAGCAGCCGGGCAGTTTTATTACCGTTGTCCAAATCGGTTTGAACGCCGTCGCCATTCTTGCCGGTATTGTCGGCGAGGCAGCAATACGTCCGTATTTTGGCAAACTATTGGAGAACGCAGGTAGTTGGGGCAGCACAGTTGCCTCTTTGCTGACATTCTCGCTGGTTACAGGCAGCTTTATTTTAATTGCCGACCTGATGCCCAAGCGTATGGCAATGACCCATCCCGAAGCGGTGGCGGTACGCATTGTGCGTCCGATGATGTTTTTGATTTTTATCTTAAAGCCGTTTATTTTGATTTTTGACGGATTGGCAAACGCAATATTCAAGCTCTTCAAAATTTCCACCGTCCGTCAGGAACAACTGACTTCGGAAGACATTTACGCCGTCGTCGATGCCGGTGCGCAGGCTGGTGTGTTGAAAGAACAAGAACACTATCTGATTGAAAACATTTTCGATATGCAAGAGCGCAAGGTAACTTCCACCATGAGCACGCGCGAATACATTGTCTATTTTGATAAAAACGACAACAGCGATACCGTGTTGGAAATGATGTCGGACAAACCGCACAACAAATTCCTTGTGTGCGACGGCGATTTGGAACGCGTTATCGGCTATATCGAATCGCATACGTTGCTGACCTTATTTTTAAGAGAAAAAGATGTCCGGCTGACCGACAAGCGCGTGTTGCGTAAAGCCTTGTTTATCCCCGATACGCTGTCGCTTTACGATGTCTTGGAAACCTTCAAGACTTCTGGCGAAGACTTTGCCGTCGTAGTGAACGAATACGCGCTGGTGGTTGGCGTGGTAACGCTGAAAGATGTGATGAGCATTGTGATGGGCGAGCTGGTCAATACCGAAGAAGAGCCGCAAATCATCCGCCGTACCGAAGACACATGGTTGGTGGACGGCGCGACCCCGCTCGCCGATGTCATGCGTGCGTTGGATATCGAAGAGTTTCCCGATTCGGAAAACTACGAAACCATCGCCGGCTTTATGATGTATTCCCTGCGCAAAATCCCGAAACGTACAGATTTTCTGGTTTATGCCGGTTATAAGTTTGAAATTATCGATACTGAAAATTTGAAAATCGACCAGCTTTTGGTTTCCAAACAAGGAAATATGGTGGGAAAAATGTAACGGGTTGCTGGGAACACTTGAAAAGAAAATTAAAAAATGAATAAAAAGGAAAAAATATTATGACGACAACTGAACCTCAAAAATACGCCCGCAGCCTGCACGCGCCCATCAGCCTCGGCACGACTTCAGACGACCGCTTTATGCCGCGCGGCTTTCTTTCATATTTTGCCTCGCTGCCGAAATTGGTTTTAACCGAAAAATTAGATGGGCAAAACAACTGCTTTGCCGCGCACGGCCTCTATGCCCGTAGTCATGCTGCACCTACCCAGCATCCGTGGGATAAACCTTTGCTGCAACGATGGCAGCAAATCAAAGATGATTTGGGCGATCTCGAACTTTTTGGCGAGAATATGTACGGCATTCATTCGATTGCCTATTCTCAACTGGAAAGCTATTTTTATCTATTCGCCGTCCGCCGTGGCGGACATTGGCTTTCATGGGAAGAGGTTAAATTTTATGCGCAGCTGTTTGATTTTCCGACTGTGCCAGAAATCCCAATTGTCCAGCCGCTTGCAGATTCCACTCAAAAATACGCCAATGAAGATATTGCTTTAGCGCAATGGCTTGCCGCTAATTTGGGAGAGCCGTGGACAGACAGCGTACAAACTGCCGGTAAGCTTGGCGGCTACGATCCGAAAACAGGAGCGGCATGCAGTGAAGGTTTCGTTATCCGGAACGCCGCTGATTTTGCCACCAACAACGGCAACCTGCCTGTTCAATTCAATGAATTTGATAATCTTTTCAAATTGGTGCGAGCCAAACACGTTAAAACCGACGTTCATTGGACGAAAACTTGGAAGCCTGCCCGTCTTATCGATTACGACAAATACCATTGGCAAAGCTGGCAGTTTCAGACGGCCTGAAGTCCAATTATCCAATAATAAGAAAGACAATTATGTGGACATTCCCAGATTACATACCCGGTCAACTTCCTGATTGGCAAGCCTTAGAACGTCGTTTCAGCTGGTTTGCCGATATGAAGGATGTTCTGCAAGACCCTGAGTGGCATGCTGAAGGCGATGTATTTACGCATACCAAAATGGTGTGCGAAGCCCTTTTACAACTGCCCGAGTTTCAAGCGCTTGATGAACAGGAGCAACATATTCTGTTTGCTGCCGCCATACTGCATGATGTGGAAAAACGCAGTACGACCAAGCGTGAAATAGAAAACGGTAAAGAGCGTATCGTTTCGCCGCATCACGCAAAAAAAGGCGAGCATACTGCCCGTACTTTACTGTATACCGAATTTGCCGCTCCATTTGCCGTAAGAGAAGCAATCGCCAAACTTGTGCGCTTGCACGGATTGCCTTTATGGGCAATTAACAAGCCTAATCCTGATCGAGCTGTCATAGCGGCCAGTTTGCAGGTTAACACTGCACATCTTGCCATGCTGGCTAAAGCCGATGTCCTGGGTCGTATATGTTGCGACCAACAGGATATTTTGCTGCGCGTTGATTTGTTTCGTGAACTCTGTGAAGAAAATGCTTGTTGGGGTAAGGCACGTACGTTCGCCAGCGATTACGGACGCTATCTCTATCTTAACGGCCGTAGCGAAATGCCGGATTATCAGCCATTTGATGATCAGACCTTTGAGGTGTACGCCATGTGCGCCATAGCAGGTAGCGGCAAAGACAGCTACATCAGGCAACATCTTGCCCATTTACCTATGCTGTCGCTCGATGAGATTCGCCGTGAGCGTAAACTCAATCCCGCAGATTCCAAACATACCGCCGAAGCAGTGCGTTTGGGTAAAGAGCAGGCAAAAGAATACCTGCGAGCCCGTACGTCATTTGTCTTCAATGCGACCAATCTCAACCGCGACTTGCGCAGTAAATGGCTGCCGATGTTTGCCGATTACGGCGCACGTGTGCATCTCATTTATTTGGAAGTGCCTTACACGCAATTACTATCGCAAAACCGTAACCGCGAACATTCTGTTCCGAATGATGTGTTGCACCGCATGATAGAAAAGCTGGAAATCCCTGATTACAGTGAAGCGCATACGGTAGATTTTGTGGTCTCTTCTTAAAAAGTAAAGGGTTTTTGTAAGTAGGCCGTCTGAAACAATCTAATGTTTCAGACGGCCTTTTTATGAAATTAAAATTACTAGAGCTAAGGGGAAGGTCTTTATTCGCAATTTAAGCCTTTTGTTTTTTCAGCGAATGTATCCATGGCAATTTGGCACATGCGTTCACGTTGGCCTACGTCGGCAGCAGGCAGGATTTGGCGCAGGTATTTTGTGTTGTCACGTTGGAACGATGCTTTATCGCCTGCTTTTTGGTAACACGCATCCGCACGGGTAAAGTATTGCTGGCAGATTTTCGGCAATTCTTCAAAGGACAAGGGTTTGCTTTTGTGCATGCCGTGTGCGGAGACGGAGAGGGAGGAAAGGGCGCACAGCGCGATGATTAAGGTTTGGGAAATGGTTTTCATGGTAAGCCTATTTATTGAAGTGGTGTTTAAATCAATTGTTCGCCCCAATGCAGCTTTTGGCGCAGGGTTTTGAAGTATTGGTAATCGGTGGGATGGAGGACGCGCAAGGGATTGTGATAGCGGCGAATGATGATGCGGTCGAAGTTTTGCACGTCGATATGGGATTGTCCGTCAAAATGTGCGCGTGCGTCGCCGCTTTTGGTAATGAGGATTTCGATTACGCTGGTGTCGGAGATGGCAATCGGGCGGTTGGTCATGGATTGCGGACAGATAGGCACAAGCGTGAAGGCGTGCAGACCGGCTTGCATGATGGGGCCGCCGGCGGCAAGTGCATAAGCGGTCGAACCTGTCGGCGTGGAAATAATCAGGCCGTCCGAACGTTGGGTATAGACAAATTCTTGATTGATAAATACTTCAAATTCAATCATTTGGCCTGCACCGCCACGAGACAGTACGGTGTCGTTGAGGGCTAGGGCGCGTTCGATGGTTTCGCCGTCACGAATGATACTGGCTTCAATGAGGATGCGCTCTTCGGGCAGATATTTGCCTTCCAGTACGGGGCGGATACCCTCAACCATGGTGTCGCGTGAGATTTGGGTGAGAAAGCCTAAGTGGCCTTGATTGATGCCGATGATAGGAACGGCGCGCGGAGCAACTTCGCGGGCAGCGGAGAGGAAGGTACCGTCGCCGCCGAGCACAATGACGAGGTCGCAATATTTGCCCAGTTGGGCTTTGTTTACGGTTTCGCAGTAGGCGGAATCTTGGATATAGACGCAGTGTTCTTCTACGCTCAATTCATCCAGATAGATGGTGAAGCCGTTTTCGCGCAGAAAAGAAACCAATGTGTGGACGGTATCTTGAATTTCGGGCGTATTGGGACGTGTAACGATACCGATGTTTTTAAATGGGCTTTTCATGATAGTAGGCCGTCTGAAATTAAGTGTCTAATCTATCCAGATATCGCGCTCGAGGCGATCGAGGCGTTCGTTTAGGCGGGCAACGTCGTCACGCAGTTTGTCCACTTCTTCCAACCATGCGGCAAGCGTGGCTTGGTCGATAACAGGGGATTCGGGTTCGCGTGAAAAGTCGCTGATTTGCTCGGCAATGCTTTTGCCGATTTTTTTCATGGTGCGGCCGATGTCGCCGGCGCGCGAGCTGATACTTTCTGCGGCCACATGACCGAATACACGCGCCAAATCTTCGCTCGGATAATAGCGCAGTCCACCCAAAATAGGAAGGACGGACATGCCCAAGACCAAGTCGCCTTCGAGGCTGATGTCGCCCACGCCGGGCTGGCCGCCTTGGAGGATTTTTTGGATGGCGCTGTTGTGGAATGTGATGTTGGTGTCGGCGGTTTCATTTGCGGTTTCAAGAAAACCTTGTTCGCTGATGCGTCCGGTCAGTCTGAAACCGGTCAGGCTGATGCAGATGATGCTGCCTGCAAATTCAGACAGCTCGCGCTGTTGCTCTGGATTTTGCTGTATCAGGTGGTTGATAAGGGGAAATAGGGCGGACATGGTTTACTCTAAATGCCGTCTGAAACGGATTAATGGGTTGAGTCGCAATTTTACAGGCTTAGCCCGTCTGCGCAAACGGTATTTACAATTTTGCCGTTGCTTTTGTCATCAACGATGAAATCAGGAGCCGGTAGCCCGAGTTTGGTCGCTTCGGCAGTATAAAATTCGGCCCGGCTTGGGTGGCGGGGTTCGACAATATTGCGGATACGCTTGCCGTCAGCTTGGCAGGCCGTTTGAAAAAGGACTTGGACGGCAAGATCCTTATGAAGAATATTGACGGGTTGATTGCCGCCTTGAATGCGTGTTTTCTGAACCAGCTTGGTAACGGGATGACGGTCGGCAGAGTAAAGCCCGCCCAGTCGCAGTATATCGATATGGGGGACGGCGCTTTCAAGCAGGGCTTGCTCGACTACGAGGATTTGACGGGCAGATTCGGTTTGCGGATCGGGCGGCGTGCTTTCATCGCATATGCGTGCTTGGTCGCCATACACGCTGGTGCTGCTGGTAAAGATGATGTGTTGTACCTTAGATTGCTCGGCAAGTTGAATCCATTTTTTTAAGGTATCGGCGTAATGGTTTAATGATGAAGGCGGAAGCAGGCAAAACCATGTCGGCTTGTTGATATGGTTTTGCCATAAGGTCGAACTGTGAAAAATATCGTTTTGGTTTAAATCGATAATGTCGAGTTCAATTGGCAGATTGATGTCGTCGGAGGTCAGGTTGCGTTTGACGGCGGCTACCTGACTGCCTTGCTCATAAAATTTTTGTGCCAGCGGCAGGCCGAGATAGCCTAAGCCGAGAATGGAAATATCGGGAAGGTGCATAAATAAAGCATCCGAAAATTAACAGGCCGTCTGAAAATAGCTTTAACTTGGTTAAAGCCACGTTTTCAGACGGCCTTTGTATGGAAAAATTAATGGTTGCTGCCGATTTTTTGGTCGAATTCGGCACGGTGTTCCGGCAGGAGGTAGGGGCGTAACAGGCTGAGTGTGCGGCTGATGCCCCGTACTTTGGAATCCTCGGTCAACTTGGCTCGACCGCGCAGGGAGCTGTCGAAGTCGAACCAGTATTTCGTCACCATCCACATATTGACGGCAAGGTCGTTCATGGCGGTTTGGTCTGCGCTGATGATGTTCAGACCGTTGAGCTGGGTCAGCAGGTTGACCAACAGCGGGGACACTTTGGCTTGGGTAAAGGTATTGTGCTCGCCCAATAATTCGGCACTGCGGGCAAGCAGGGTATTCACATCGCTGAAAAGGAAACGGTATTCCCACATCACATCATAAATACCGGCCATGTAGTTGATGGAGTCTTCCACATTAGACGGCAATACGGCTTCGTTAAGGTAGACAAGCAGGGCTTCGCTGTAACGCTTGAACAATTGGACAATAATTTCGTCTTTGTTGCGGAAATGGTAGTAGAGGTTGCCCGGGCTGATGCCTAAGTGGGCGGCAATATGGTTGGTGCTAATATTGCGCTCGCCTTCTTCGTTGAACAAGGCGAGGCTGGCATTGATGATTCGTGTGTAAGTGTTGACTTTAGCAATGCGCGGCATGGAATACACTCCTTTGTTTTATAGGCTGTATGAAGTCGGCAGCCAGTTGGGTTCTGCGTGTAATTCTACCTGAAATTGAGTAAATACTGTATTACAAACATATTGTGCCAGCTGGTGGACATCTTGAGCGGACGCATTGTTTTTATTCACCAAAACCAAAGCCTGTCTGTCATGCACAGCCGCCCCGCCGATCTGATGGCCTTTCAGACGGCATTGGTCAATCAGCCAGCCGGCCGCGAGTTTGACCGAACCGTCAGGCTGCGGATAGCGTGGCATATTGGGGTATTGTTGCAACAAATCGGCAGCTTTTTCAGCGCTGACAACAGGGTTTTTAAAGAAACTTCCGACATTACCAAGCACGTTAGGATTAGGCAGTTTACTGTTGCGGATTGCACACACTGCATCGGAAACATCTTTAGCCGTTGCCTCGCGGTCTTGGCTTAGTTCGGCAACCGCTGCCGCCAAATCGCCATAGCCCAAGTTCGGCACAAAATGCTCTTTTAACGCGAATACAACCGAAACAATCACATAACGGCCTTTGCCTTCCTGTTTGAATAGGCTTTCACGATAGGCAAAGTCACAGTCGGCATTGGAAAGCTCGACAAAGGTTTCCGTATCCAAATCAAAGCAGCGTACGCTATGGATAACATCTTTCGCTTCAACACCATATGCACCGATATTTTGTACCGGAGACGCGCCGACCGTGCCCGGAATCAGACTGAGGTTTTCCAGCCCGCTTAAACCCAGCCCAACCGTGTGCAAAACAAAATCATGCCAAATTTCCCCAGCCTGAGCCTCGATATAAACCAGGCCGTCTGAACGCTCAATTTCGCGTATTCCCTTGTTTTCCATATGCACAACCAGACCGGCATAGTCCTCCATCAAAAGGATATTGCTGCCGCCGCCGAGCCATAAAACAGTATTTCGGTTGAACTCGGGCAGCCGGACGATGTCGCGCAACTCGTCGGCGTGTTTGAGTGCGATAAAGGCTTGGGCTTGGGCGCGAAGGCCGAAAGTGTTGTAGGGGGTGAGGTCGGTTTGGTATTGGATGGGTTGCATGATGATTTGTGATTTTGTGGATTCAGGTCGTCTGAAAACTTACTATTTAACAATTACGATAGGTAATGGGGTTTTGGGGCGCTTTATAGTTTTCTTGGGAAGAATAGGTCAGCTTGTCCACGATTTCTTGATAAATATTGGACTCTTTTGGTAACGGCTTGCCTTCAAACATCCAACGACCTTGAATAATATCGTCGGCAGAAATCCATCTTTCAATTTCATATACTGCCAATGTCCAGCCGCGATAGACTGCAACTGCATATTTTGCTTTTTCACGCCTACTTCCGATTTTCCAATATTTCCGTGTGCGCTCATAAATTTCCTTATGCCTATCGGCTTCAGGAATATTCCCTGATCTGATGTCTTTTTTCAGTTTCTCGTATTCGTTATTAATCGTAATTAAAACAATAGGTTTATCAGTTTTCAATTCTTGCGCATCATATTTTCGTTTTAATTCGGACAAGCTCATCAATCCTACTTCAGAAGAATGCGTGCCGCCTTGAATATTAGTCAGCGGCTGCTGGCTCGGCTTGACTAGGGAGAGTAGGTCTATTGCCATTGCTTCATATTCAAAAGCCTGTTTGTCTGTTTGGATGTTGTGCCGCAGAATGTAATACACGGGCTGGTTTCCGCTTTTATGTATTTCCCTAATCAAAGCAATTTTATCACTTGGCGTTTCTGTTTCTTGTAATGAACCTAGGGCATGATGGAAAACGCGATTGCCCACGCCTTTACCTACATAGAAAATATTGCCATCTCTAGGGTCAATCAAGCAATAAATATAGTAAGCAAGTTTTTCTATAATGGAAGTTGAAAACATTTTTTTCCTTAAGAGTGAATAAGCCGTAAATGAAATATCAATGGAGGTCGTCTGAAAGAAATTTCAGACGGCCTTATGTGATTTGACCATCTCTTTACTGCAAAGCTCCAAGCACCATACCAATGCAATGGCGGCAATCGTCAGCGAAACGGTCAGCGCGGTCCAGAAGCCGTAAATGCCCATATCGGCATGATAGGCAAGCAGGTAGCCGGGCAACAGGCCGCAGCCCCAGAAAGCCACGGCATGGATGAACATCGGCATTTTGGTCACTTTATAGCCGCGCAGCGCATATGAAGCGATACATTGGGTGGCATCTGCCAGTTGGAATAGGGAAGCGAAAAATAAAACGGTTGCGGCAATGCCTAATACTGCCGCATCGTTGGTGTACATACCTGCCAACTGAAAGCGAAAGACAACCAAGAGCAGCGCGGTGCAGGTGGCAAGTAGCCAGCCCAACACCAGCGAAACGCCTGAAATATAACGCGCCCGCAAAAAATCGCGCCGCCCGAGCGAAAAGCCAACGCGTACCGTGCTTGCCGAGCCGACACTTTGCGGAACCATATACAAAATACCCGACAGGCTGATGACGACTTGTTGCGCGGCGACATAATCTTCGCCGAATGGCGCCACCAAAAAGACGATAAACGAAAACGCGCTGGCTTCTAGAAAATAAGACAAGCCGATGGGTGCGCCGATTTTCCAAATCTGTTTAAAGGCCGCCAAATCGGGTTTGCCGATTTTTGCCGTCAAGCCAAACGGACGGAAGAATTTTTCTTTGGTGATATAAAGCCACAAAGCCAATGCGCTGAACCAAAATACCGCTGCCGTTGCCACGCCGCAACCTGCGCCGCCCAAAGCAGGCATACCGAATTTGCCGTAAACGAACACATAGTTCAGCGGTACATTCAACGCAAATGCCGCGAAGCTGACCAACATAATTACGCGCGGACGGTTCAAGCTTGAGGCATAGGCGTGCAGAGCGCGGTGTATCATGGCGGCCGGCATAGCCAAGCTGGTAAAGAACATATATTGCGCCATCGTGTCTTCGACATAATTGTTCAATGTCAGCCAATGACGGAAAGGCGTAATCATCGCCCACATCAACAACATGCCGAATACGCCCAAACACAAGCCAAACCAAATGCCTTGCATTCCTGTTTTGCCGACTTCTTCGGTTTTACCTGCGCCGTACAACTGGGCAATCATCGGGTTCAACGCCGCCATCACGCCCATAAAGGTAATGTAAATCGTGGAAAATGCGCTGCTGCCCAAAGCCACCGCGGCCAAATCTTCCTTACCTGCGCCACCAGCCATTACCGTATCGACAAAACCAATACCCACTTGCGCCACTTGCGCCAACAGCATAGGCAGGGCGAGGGCAGTAAGCAGGCGGGTTTCTTTTAAGAAAACAGGAAAGGCAAAGCGGTTGAGGTTCAGTAGCATAATGTGTGCGATTTGAGGATAAAGGCCGTCTGAAAACAGAAACGTAAAATTATAAAGGGTAAAGTTGATAAGCAGGCAATATGTTGTTTAATCGCTAAATTTTTCAGACGGCCTTAAAAGTCGGATGTCTTTTTACTGCTTCCAACCAGCTGTCCGGCGTTTGAAACTGCATCAGGCCGTCTGAAAGCGATACTGCGGCTTGGGTAGTCGAAGCGCGGGTCAGTTTTTCGTTGGTTTCAGCATCGTAAATGGTGTAATCGATACGCAGGCAGCTTTCGATTTCAACGATATCCATATCAACGCGGATTTTTTGGCCGAAACGGGCAGGACGGATGTATTTGAGGTTCATCTGCACAATCGGCCAGCTGTACCCCTGTCGCCCCATTTCATTGTAGTCATAACCGATGGAAGACAAAAAAGCGCAACGTGCGGTTTCAAGGTATTTGACATAGTTGCCGTGCCACACGATGTGCATGGCATCTACGTCAAAAAAAGGAACTTCGGTTTTAAAGCTGTGTTGGCAGTAGATGTGTTTTTTCATGGTTTAAAAGAGTAAGTGTGATGGTTTCAGACGGCGTCTTCGCCCCAAAAATCATAAAAATTGAACCATTGTAGCGGATTTTGCGCACATTCTTGCGCCAGAATGTCGGCAAAACCCTGCATCGCGTCTTTGACGGCAGCCTCGCGGTTGCCGCGTTTCCAGCTGGAAGTATCGGTAAAGCGGCGCAGTTTCAAATGATAGCGGCCGTTTTGTTTGACGCAAAACAGCGTGTTTACCTGCGTTTTTAAAAGCGAAGCCAACAGCCATGCGCCTTGCGGCATAGGGGCAGTGTGGCCTAAGAAATTAATGTCGGCGGTTTTCTCGCCGCGTACAGGCACGCGATCGGCCGCGATGGCAATCCATTCGCCGTTTTCGATACGGTGGTTTAATTCCATCATCAGGGTGGTGTCCAAATCTGTCACCTGAATCAGACGGATATGATCTGCGCCGGCTTTTTGCAATGCCTCGTTAAATGCCTGCGCGTGTTTGCTGTGCACCAATACGTTGAGTCTGAAATTTTTATGGTGCGACACCAGCGCACGGCAAACTTCGGTATTGCCCAAGTGTGAGCAGGCAAAAATCTGGCCGCGTTCGTTGCGCTTGACTTGCGAATAGATGTCGTCCGGATCTTCAATTACCAAATCTTCATAACGGATTTTGCGTTGCCACACGGCAAAACGGTCGCAAACCGCTTCGCCAAATGCGACGAATTGTTTGAATACGCTATGTTTCGGCAGGACGGTATGGGGAAAGGCCGTCTGAAGACGGGTTTGATAGCGTAAGACATGACGGCGCGGTTTGGGCGCGGTTGCATAAAAATATAGCACCACAAACCAAATGCACGGCCTCATGAAAAAAGCCGGCAGATAGCGCACCATCAGTGTGGTCAGAGCGAGAAACAGGCGGCTGCCGCGTTCGGGCTGCGCCGCCCAATGGGTTTGTTTATTATTGGTCATGGTTTCAGACGGCCTTTCCGAAAACTTTACCCAATCGGTGTTTCAACATACCGAAAAACAGCCGTGTATGCATTTTGCTGATGCGGACATTGTCGGCAAAGGCATCGAAATGGGACACGCCGTCGGCGGCGTATTGGACGGGCGTTTTAATCCAAACCGGTTTGACGTTGCGCCAGTAGAGGCGAATAAGGATTTCCGTATCGAAGTCCATGCGGTCGCCTACGGTTTCTTCGCGGACAACGGACAGTGCGGGTGCAAGCGGATAGAGGCGGAAGCCGCACATGCCGTCTTTGATGTCGCATGACCAAGTGTGCAGCATATTCCAAAAGTCGGTAATTTTGCGTCCGTAAAGCCGTGCTTTAGGCGCGTCATCGCCGTATTGCGGCCAGCCGCAAACAACGGCTTCGGGATTTTGTTCTGCTGCGGCGAGGAGTTTGAGTGTGTCGTTCAAGCAGTGTTGGCCGTCTGCATCAACCTGTAAGACGTGGGTATAGCCATGTTCTTCGGCGTATTCCAAACCGGTTTTGACCGCTGCGCCTTTGCCGCCGTTGATGGGGCGGTAAAGGACATCAATGCCGTCTGAAACCAAAGCCTGCAATACAGGTTTGCATTCTTCGCGTGAACCGTCGTCCACAATTAAAACGTTTAAACCAAAGCCACGCATGGTTTGGGCAACGTGGCTGATGGTGGTCGGATGGTTGTAATGTGGAATAAGGGCCAGGGTTTTCATAAATATTTTTTAGACGACGTTAACACAATGCAGAGTATAGCAAATAAACATGCTATGGCGTTTGAAAAGGCCGTCTGAAACGGCGAGGACAAAATCGTTTGATTTCGTTTCTCACTGTTTCAGACGGCCTTTGGTATGCCCTTAATTCAGCATTGTACATGACCGACATCGAGGCATAAATCATGGAACTCGTTGAGCGTGCTGCGGTGTCCGATGCTGATGATGATGCTGTCGGGCAGTTTTTGTTTTAAAGCACGGTAGAGCATGGCTTCGGTCGGCTCGTCCAAGGCGGCGGTGGCTTCGTCGAGCAGGATGACTTTAGGCTGCGAGAGCAGGGCGCGGACGAAGGCGACGCGTTGCAGTTCGCCGGGGGAGAGTTTGTGTTGCCAGTCGTCGGTTTTGTCCAATTTATCAACGAGATAACCTAGGCGGCAGATATTCATGGCTTCGGCTAACTCAGGATGCTGTTTGTCGATGTCGGGGTAACAAATCGCGTCGCGCAGGCTGCCTTGCGCCGTGTACGGGCGTTGCGGCAGGAAGAGGATGTCTTGATGCGGCGGATGGCTGACTTTACCGCTGCTGCCGAAAGGCCAAAGCCCTGCCAGCGTGCGCAGCAACGAAGTTTTGCCGCAACCGCTCGGGCCGCGTATCAGCAGGGAATTGCCGCTTTTGAGGTTAATATTGATACCGTCTAATAAAACTTCGCCGTTGTGACGGTATAGGGCAACGTTTTCTAAGATCAGGCCGTCTGAAACTTCGGTAAGGTCGGGTTGTCGTGCGGTGTGTTTTTCTTCCGTACTCAGCAAAAAGCCGTACAGACGCTCCAATCGGGCGCGGTATGCGGTGAATTTGTTGTAGAACATCCGGAAGAAAGACAGCGCGTTTTGCAGTCGTGCGAAGGCTTGGACGGTCTGCTGGATGTCGCCGATTTTGATTTGTCCGGCAAACAGGCGTGGAGCTTGCAAAATAATCGGGAAGAGTTTGATGCCGTTGGTGAACATATCGTTAAAGCCGCTCAGGCAGACGCTTTGCCGCGCAATGCGCCAACGGTTGCGGATAATGGCTTTAAAACGGTCGGAAAGCTGGTCGTGTTCGTGTTTTTCGCCGCTGTAAAACGCCACGCTTTCGGCGTGGTCGCGCACGCGGATGAGGGAATAACGGTAGTCGCCGTTGAGCTTTTCGTTTTCATAGTTGTAACGAATTAAAGGGTTGCCTATCCACATAGCGATAAAGGTCGCCAAAATCACGAACATATACACAAACCAAACGATGCCGTGCGGAATATCGAAGCCGAACACGGTCAGAATGCCCGCCAAGCCCCATAAAACAACGGCAAATTCCAGCGAGGTAACGACCGAGTTGACCATGCCGCGCACAAATTCTATGGTCGAGGCGATGAAATCCTGCGCATCTTGTTGGATACGCTGGTCGATATTGTCTGGCGCATGACGGCGCATTTGCAGGCGGTAGTAGTTTTTGTCGGCAAGCCAGCGTGAAGTCAAAACTTCATTGAGCCGCTCCGACCATTTAATCGCCAAACCTTGATCGAGAAAGTCGTTGACGACGTTGTTAAACGCCCGTATCAACACCACGCCTGCATTCATCGCTGCAAACATCCAAAACGCGGAGGCATTCAAATCTTGCATCGAGTCGTAAAGCCCTTTGGACATAAAGGTACTCAACACATTCAGCCGTACTTCGGTTAACAGCAGCGTAATCATCACCGTAATCAGCAGCAATACTTTAACTGCACTTTTCGGCGTCAGGCACAGGCGCAGGATATAGCTGAACTCGCGCCCGAAGCGCGTGTTGCGTGCAAAAAACAGAATCACCGCCGAAGCTGCGGCGACCATCAACAAGGTCTGCACCAGCCAAGACGGTGAGGAATAAAGCTCGGTTTGCCATTTTTGCATGGATGTATTCTCTGAAAGGGTCGTAAAGGCCGTCTGAAAGGACGGCAAATTTATTTGACTATGGTAACTGTAATAATAGTTTTCTGAACTGTTGTATTTTTTGTGTTTACAAACGGTTCTTATTTGTTTTTATGGAAAGCGGAAATCTTATCAAATATAATCGCAAAACCAAATTACTTTGTAATTTTTTACTCGATATAAGAATTATTAATATTTCAAACCAGAAGGTATTTTATGAACAGCAAATTAGCCCTGATGCCGCTTTTGATTATGAGCGCATTTTCTTATGCCGCCGATGAAGCAACACCCGAAACCCCTGTGCAACAGCAGTTGCAGGAAGTCAAAGTCCATGCCGACGCTAAACGCGTGAAGGCCGCACGCTCTTATTCTATTGCCAGCGACGGCGACTTACGTGACCGTGTGAACTTGGGCGTATTGGGTAAAGCCAACGCTTTTACCGCGCCGATTACCGTCGTCAACTACGACGAACAAGCCCTCAACAACACCGAAGCGCGTACTTTGGTGGATGCCGTAGCGAAAAAAGACGCTTCCGTTTGGCAGTTCGGCGGCGAAAGCAACACATTGACCGGCCTGTATTTCCGCGGTTATCAGCTTGATGCACGCCAATTCAGCGTCAACGGTTTGGCAGGTATGTACGGCACGCAAGGCACGGCCAGCGTGCAAGTCGGCTCCGCACAACTGATTAAAGGCGCGTCCACCGCCGTAAACGGCATGGACCCTGAAGGCGCGGTATCCGGTTCCGTCAACATCGAAACCAAAAAAGCCGCAGACGAAGGTAACCGTAAAATCGGTTTGGGCTGGTTCAGCAACAACCGCGCCCAAGGTACGTTCGATTTAGGTCAACGCTTCGGCGAAAACAAAGAATTCGGCGTGCGCGCCAATGGTAAACTGCGCCACGGCGACACTCCGCGTCACGGTTACAGCGAAGACAACAAAGAATTTGCTTTGAATGCCGACTATCGCGGCGAAAAAGTGCGCGTGGCGTTCGATTCCATCTACGCAAAACGCAAAACCAACGGCGGTCGCGCGCGTATGCAGGACATTCAAAACGCCAACGGCCGCTTGTTTGACGCACCTGAAGGCAAAGTGAATTTGGCGCCGAGCTGGCAGGCTCAAAACACGCGCGGTCAGACCAATATGCTGACTTTTGAATGGGATGCGTTTGAAAATGCCCAAATTACAGGCGGTATTGGTTATAACAATGCGCGCTATTATGGCAATTTCGCCTCTCCTACCGTTACAAGCAGCGGTTTGACCTACAATTCAGGTCGCGCGCGTTTGACCGACCAGCGTTTTAAAACGCTCAGTATGAATCTGACTGCACGCGGCGAATTTGAAACCGGTCCGGTAAGCCACAACTGGAGTACCGCATTTGACCGCATCGACCGCAAACGCACTACTTATCAAGGCGCACGTCAAACAAGAAGCAGCGTTATCGATCCGAGCATCGACATTCCTACTCAATTGGCAAAATTGGATTCCAACTTAGGCAGCGCGTGGAACCCAACCCCTTCATTGGATACCGTGATCAAAGTAAACAGTTTGGCAGTTTCCGACACACTTGGTTTTGCCGACAACAAATACCGCCTCACTTTAGGCGGGCGTTTCCAAGCCGTCGAGCAGAAAAACAAATTAAACGGCCGCAAAGCAGATGCGAGCCGTTTCAGCCCGATGTTGATGGCAGCATGGGTTCCGCAGCCCGATTTGGTGGTTTACGGAAACTATATGGAAGATTTGGAGCCGTCCGACATTCGTACTGATGACGACGGTCATGTAACGATGGCAGATCCGCGCGTCAGCCGCCAATTTGAAGTCGGCGTACGCAAAAACTGGGGCGACTTTGTCACCACTTTAAACGCGTTCCAAATCAAACGCCCGGGCTACTGGCGCGGCAACACGACTTCAGGAACTGATTTCGCAGCGCGCAAAAATGCAGGCTTGGCTTATAGCGGTTCGGAGCAAGGCATAGAACGCAGCCGCGGTATCGAGTTCAATACCTATGCCAACTTGTTGAACAAAACCCTGCGTCCGACTTTCGGTCTGATGTATCTGCAATCAACCGTAAAAGATTATCCGAATTTCGCCGACAATTTAGTTAACGGCGTACAAGTCGCCAACCCGCGCGTGATTGCCAAAGCAGGCGTGGAATGGGACACCCCGTTTGCCAAAGGCTTGACCCTGAACGGCAACGTTTCGTACTTCGGCAAGTCTTACCAAGACACGCAAAAACAATACGCCTTCCCGTCCTACACTTTGGTTGACATAGGCGCGCGCTACAAAACCAAGCTCGGCAAAAATACGTTGACCGTCAGCAGCTCGGTAGAAAACCTGTTCAACAAAAACTACTGGCAGGTACAGCGCGGCCAATACGACCGCAGCTTCGCCGTTGTCGGCATGCCGCGTACTTATTGGCTAAAAGCGGAATTGGATTTCTAATCTGATTTCGGTTTGACCGTAATAGCAGGCCGTCTGAAAGGGAATGATAAAGAGCAAGAATTTGGTTTTTATCCCTTTTCAGACGGCCTGATTTGATTGCCTTATGTTTTTTGCTTGAAAAATCTTACATGTTTTTTATGGATTTCACGCGAAACAAGGTTAATATTCCATTTTCACAATACATCATTCGAGAAGACATATGAAAAAATCCATCAAACTGACCCTGTGCGCCCTTGCACTCTCACTTTCCGTACAAGCACAAGCAGTTACCCATGCAGTGATTGAAACCAATATGGGCAACATCCAACTGGAGCTGGATGAAGTCAAAGCGCCGAAAACCGTGGCAAACTTTGTCAATTACGCCAAAAAAGGTTTTTACGACAACACGATTTTCCACCGCGTTATCGACAATTTTATGATTCAAGGCGGCGGATTTACCGAGAATATGGTACAAAAATCTACCGATAAAGCCATCACCAATGAAGCATACAACGGCTTGAAAAATAATGTCGGTACCATCGCCATGGCGCGCACCGGCGATCCGAATTCAGCAACCAGCCAGTTTTTTATCAATACAGCCAACAACGACTTTTTGAATTTCAAAAGCAAAACCCCTCAAGGCTACGGCTATGCCGTTTTCGGTAAAGTCACTTCCGGCATGGACGTGGTCCGTAAAATCAGCAAAGTGAAAACAGCGACACGTGGCTATCATCAAGACGTTCCAACCGAAGCCGTGATTATCCGCAAAGTCAGCATCAAATAATTTTGATTGTTTGAATCCAAACAACAGGCCGTCTGAAACATTCAGACGGCCTGAATTTATTTATTTGATAATAAGCGGCAATTTGGGCGATAATTCAGCATCTACAATTTAAGGAGTCGATTATGCAAACCCGCCTGCCTTTTTTCGGCGTTGTCCGTGTCAGCGGCGAAGACAGAGCTTCATTTCTTCATGGTCAATTATCCAACGATATTAATAATTTAGCTATCGGTCAGGCATGTTATGCCACATACAATACGCCTAAAGGCCGTGTATTGGCGAATATGCTGGTCGTCAATCGCGGAGAAGATTTACTGTTGGTCATGGCTCAAGATTTGACCGAAGCCATCGTCAAACGCCTGAGAATGTTTGTCTTGCGTGCAAAAGTCGTCTTCGAGCTGATGCCTGATTTAGTAGTCAGCGGCGAGTTGGCAGACGATGCAGAACCTCATCCTGCTGCCGAACCGCAACTGTCTTTCCCAGCCCAAATTCAAGAAAACACCGTAGAAATTGCCTTGCCGCACACAGGCCGTCTGAAAATTTCAGTAGCTGAAAATGCAGCCGAATATCAAGCAGGAGCCGAAAACGCGTGGAACCTGCACGAAATCCGCAGCGGCTATCCGTGGATTTGCGCCGCAACCAAAGAAGCGGCTGTTGCCCAAATGCTCAACCAACATATCATCGGCGCAGTCCATTTCCGTAAAGGCTGCTACCCCGGCCAAGAAATCATCGCCCGCGCCCAATACCGAGGCCAAGTCAAACGCGGTCTGGCCGTATTAAGCGGCGATTCTTTAGAAGCCGCCGGTATTGCCGTCAAAGTCGGCGAGGAAGAAGCAGGCGTTATTCTTAATACTGCACTCACAGAGCAAGGCAGCCTCAGCCTCGCCGTTATCAAGTTTTCCGTAACGGAAGCAGCATTGACCGATGCAGACGGCAATGCTTTGAAACAGGAAGAACTGTTTTTTACGGTAGAGAAAGATTGATGTTAGATGATTGAACAAAAAGCTTAAATATCAGCTTGAAATGAAAACAGAAAGGCCGTCTGAAATTCAGACGGCCTTTGATATTGAGTTTTGTTGGTACATGACCCAAGCTGCGTTTGCTGCCGACTGGATTACGGCATGGTTTGGAATCATTCGGTAGCAACAAAAACCGCGTGCGTGCGTACCGCACACACCCTACACCTCAATCTTAAGGTTTGCGTCGCCCGCAGTGGTAGGGTGTGTGGTCTAGCCACGCACGCGGTTGACAGGGGTGCGGGCTACGGCTTGCTGAAAACGGGGTTTGGGTTTTCAGACGGCCTTACAAAGATTTAAAACTGACGATTAGTTGGAAAACTTGGATTTGTAGGTCGGGCATTCATGCCCGACCTACTGCTGCTAACACAGTATATTTAGATCAATGGAATATCCTGCTTGTTTCAATTCGATAGCTAATTTTAACTTCCATCCTCCCGCGTCATCTACTTTCTGGTATACGACACCACTAATATCTGATGGAAATTCAACCTCTTCTTTAACCAATGCACACACTTTATTTCTTCCTAGTTTCCCTATAAGATAACCATGTTCAAAAACAACATTTTGTCTGGCTCTTGGTTTTAAATCGGTATCTAAATTACTTAACTTTTGACCACCAATATCACAGGGTGTATATAGAACAATTCCAAATCCAACATTCGTATATTCTTCAATTTTTTCAATAATAGTTTTTCCTGAGTTTGGTTGCTCATGTAGAATTATTGCGGATAAACCTAGTTTTTCAATAAGTCTTGCCACTTCTACTTTTAATAAATCATCTCTCCCATGCACTATAAATACGTTATTAGATACTATTGATGAGTTCTTTACTTCCATATTAGCCCCTTTCCTTGTGATGTAATTTTTATAATCTCGAGCAAATGGTATTAATACCTGCCTATTAAAGCTATGAATTCCTGCAATAATTTTATTGCCGCTATAGAAATAGTGATGGCAAAAATCAAGTACTTCGTTGGTATCATTAGATAACCAATTTACCAGCAAAATAATATAGCCCAATCTTTCTTTCATATCTGTTGGTAACAATAATTTTGAGCTACCAACAAAACTACCACCTGTGTTAGAGCTATCTTCTAGAAGTTTTTCTAAGTTTAAATTTTCTGTTAGCTCATCGTTGTGAACTTTTAAAACTTCATCATTTAATAGTTCGTTTAACCTTTTTAATGACCATTCAAAAGTTTGCAGTTCCGATGATTGCAAGTCCAATATAGCATTATTAATTTCTTCAAAAATATCTAATCCCATTTATTCACCTTTTTTGAGTCGTGCTTCGGCTGCTTCCCTAATAATTTCACTACGTGCATTTTCCTTGAGTCCCTCTAATAGCGAAGAAATTATTGGATTATTAATTTCATCTCCTGCTATTGAATCAAGACCATAATTATATTCCTGAATGGCTGATTCAATACTCAAAGGGTCAAATGGATCAAATTTAAGATTAATTGGTTGCGCCTCTAATTCGTTAAGTATCAGTTCTAGCTTATTGAGATTTTTCAAAAGAGATTTCATTTCAAATCCTTTGAGTTAAAAATATAATGATTATAGGATATATAAGGTTGGAGCATGCTCCAACATTCTTATATTTCACAAAATCTGTTGGATCGAGACCCAATCTACGGCTAGATAGTTGGCAAAGGCCGTCTGAAAACACGTTTCAGACGGCCTTTCCACATCAAGCCAGCTTCGCGCCGACCCAGTCTTTCACACTCTCAATCATCGCGGGCAGTTTCTCCGCATCGCTGCCGCCTGCCTGTGCCAAATCCGGTCTGCCGCCGCCTTTGCCGCCGACTTGTTCGGCTGCAAATTTGACCAGATCGCCTGCTTTGACTTTGGCAGTCAACGGTTTGGATACGCCTGCGCACAGGGAAACTTTGCCGTCGTTGACTGCGGCGAGCAATACGATGGCTTGTTCTGATTTACCGGTCAAGTCGGTCACGATTTCGCGCAGGGCGGCTGCGTCGGCTTCGATTTGGGCAGCAACGAGTTTGGCTGCGCCCAGGTCTTTTGCATCGTCCAAGAGTTTGGCGCCTGCATGGACGGCGAGTTCGGCTTTGGCGCGTGCCAATTCTTTTTCCAATGCTTTGGCGTGTGCCGCGCCTGCTTGAATTTTCGCCAGTACGTCTTTTTCGGTTTGGGCTTTGGTTTCGGCAATAATGTCTTTAACCAAGCGTTCTTGATCTTGCGCCCATTTGAGTGCGTTCAGGCCGGTGATGGCTTCGATACGGCGCACGCCTGCGGCAATACCGCCTTCGCTGATGATTTTGAAGAGGCCGATGTCGCCGGTGCGTGAAACGTGTGTACCGCCGCACAATTCGGTTGAGAAACCGCCCATTTGCAGTACGCGTACTTCGTCGCCGTATTTTTCGCCGAAGAGCATCATGGCGCCGGTTTTTTGGGCATCTTCCATGCTCATAATGGCGGCATTGACGGCAACGTTGGCCAAAATGGCTTCGTTGACGCGGCGTTCTACTTCGGCGATTTCTTCGGCAGTGACCGCTTGAGGATGGGAAATGTCGAAACGGGTGGATTCGGCGGTAACCAAAGAGCCTTTTTGTTCAACGTGTTCACCCAATACATCGCGCAGGGCTTTGTGCATCAAGTGGGTCGCGCTGTGGTTGCGCATATTGGCATTGCGGATTTCGTCATCCACTTTGGCGGTAACGCTGTCGCCGACTTTCAGACGGCCTGAAGTTTGTACGCCGAATTGGCCGAATACAGCCGCTTTGATTTTTTGGGTATCGCGTACTTCAAAGCGGTTTTCGCCTGCAAAGATATAGCCGACGTCGCCGACTTGGCCGCCGGATTCTGCATAGAACGGGGTAAAGTCGATAACGATGGCACCTTCGTCGCCTTCGTTCAATTCGTTGACTTGCTCGCCGTCTTTGTAGAGGGCGAGGACTTTGGATTCGGTTTGGCGTTCGCTATAACCTTTAAACTCGGTGTCTTGACCTTCGTAAGGCAGTTGGGCGTTGGCTTTGAAGCTTTGTGCGGCGCGTGCGCGTGCGCGTTGTGCATCCATTTCGCGGTTGAAGCCTTCTTCATCCAAATCGATGCCCAATTCGCGCGCCATGTCGGCAGTCAGGTCGTAAGGGAAGCCGTAGGTGTCGTAGAGTTTGAAGATGTGTTCACCACCGATAACGAGTTTGCTGTTGGCGATGTTGTCCATCAAATAGGCATTTAAGGCTTCGGCAAACGGTTTTTCCGCGTCGGGAATATGGGCGGTTTCCAAAGCAGCCTGCAAATCGATATACATGCCTTCGTTCAGGCTACCTGAAACTTGGGGACGGATAACGATTTGCTTTTTGCCTGAAGCGGCACGGGAGGCGGCGGTGAATTCCACACCCTCTGCGGTTTTCAATGCCAGTGGTTTGCCCGCACCATCTTGCGGCAGCAGGCTTTCCAGTTTCAAGAATTTCATGCCGTTGAACACTTGATTGAACAAGCCCATGCCTTTTTCCAGCGTTTCGCCGAAACGGCTCTCTTCCGCGCGCAGGGCTTCCATAATCTGCGTCTGCTTCTCTTTCAACTCAGGATAAGCATCACCCATTACTTTCACCAAGTCGGGCACGAGTTTGTAGAAAAACGCTTGTTTCTGACCGAGTTTGTAACCGTGGCGTACGGCGCGGCGGACGATGCGACGCAGTACATAGCCGCGGCCTTCGTTGGACGGCATCACGCCGTCTGCAATCAGGAAGGAGCAGGAGCGGATGTGGTCGGCGATGACTTTCAGGCTTGGTTCTTCCATGCTGAACGGCGCGCCGGTTTCGCGGGCAACGGCTTTGAGCAGGTCTTGGAACAGGTCGATTTCGTAGTTGCTGTGGACATGCTGCATGACGGCGGCCATACGTTCCAAGCCCATGCCGGTATCAACGGATGGTTTAGGCAGCGGATTCATATTGCCTTGTTCGTCGCGGTTGAACTGCATAAATACGCAGTTCCAAATTTCGATCCAGCGGTCGCCGTCTTCTTCAGGGCTGCCCGGAATGCCACCCCAGATTTCTTCGCCGTGGTCGTAGAAAATTTCGGAGCAAGGGCCGCAAGGGCCGGTGTCGCCCATTTGCCAGAAGTTGTCAGACGCGTATTTCGCGCCTTTGTTGTCGCCGATGCGGACGATACGCTCGGCAGGCATGCCGATTTCGTTCAACCAGATGTTGTAGGCTTCGTCGTCTTCTGCGTAAACGGTCGCCAACAGTTTGTCTTTAGGGATGTTCAACCATTCGGGGGAAGTCAGGAATTCCCAAGCGAAGTGGATCGCGTCGCGTTTGAAGTAGTCGCCGAAGGAGAAGTTGCCCATCATTTCAAAGAAGGTATGGTGACGGGCAGTGTAGCCGACGTTTTCCAAGTCGTTGTGTTTGCCGCCTGCGCGTACGCATTTTTGCGCGGTAGTGGCGCGGTTGTAGGGGCGTTTGTCAAAGCCGAGGAATACGTCTTTAAATTGGTTCATGCCTGCGTTGGTAAACAGCAGGGTCGGGTCGTCGTGTGGCACGAGCGAGGAGGAGCGGACGATGGTGTGGCCTTTAGATTCGAAAAATTTCAGGAATTTTTGGCGTAGTTCGGTGGTTTTCATAATGTCTCGATAAATTTTTTACAAGGATTTCAGACGGCCCGGACGGCGCGTTGCGATTAAAAACGAATGGGCGTTATCTTACCGCAAAACCATATTTCAAGCTATCGGCAGAAAGGTTTTAAGTTGATTGCAATCTGTCTTTCAGACGGCCTTAAGCGGGACGATATCTTTTAACAATGAAGCCTATCCGCTCGGGCTTGCCTGCTTTATAATGCCTCTCTATTTTCAACCGGATACGCAAGGAATGATAATGACCAAACATCTGCCCCTTATCGTACTGACTGCGCTGGCACTGGCCGGCTGCGGCGGCTCGGACAAAACTTCTGCCGACAAGGCGGCTCAAACCGATAATCAAAAGGTATTGAGCATTTACAACTGGTCGGAATATGTTGATCCCGAGACGGTTGCCGCGTTTGAGAAAAAACACGGTATCGCAGTAACTTACGATGTATATGACAGCGATGAAACGCTGGAGAGCAAGGTGTTGACCGGCAAGTCGGGTTACGACATCGTAGGTCCTTCCAATGCGTTTGTCGGTAGGCAGATTAAGGCAGGTGCGTATCAGAAAATCGACAAATCCCTGATTCCCAACTATAAAAACTTGAATCCTCAGTTGATGAAACTGATGGAAGGCGTTGATCCGAACCACGAATATGCCGTTCCGTTTTATTGGGGTACTAACACCTTCGCTATCAATACCGAGCGTGTGAAAAAGGCTTTGGGCACGGATCAGCTGCCGGACAATCAATGGGATTTGGTGTTTAACCCCGAATACACGTCCAAACTCAAGCAATGCGGCATCAGCTATTTGGACAGCGCAGCGGAGATTTATCCTATGGTATTGAACTATATGGGTAAAAATCCAAACAGCAGCGAAACGGCGGATATTAAGGCGGCTACAGAAGTCTTGAAGAAAAACCGTCCGTACATCAAGCGTTTTACCTCGTCCGGTTTTATCGATGATTTGGCGCGCGGCGATACTTGCGTAACGATTGGCTTCGGCGGCGATTTGAATATTGCCAAACGCCGTGCCGAAGAAGCAGGCGGCAAAGAAAAAATCCGTGTGATGATGCCGAAAGAGGGCGTGGGAATTTGGGTAGACTCGTTTGTGATTCCGAAAGATGCTAAACATGTGGCCAATGCCCATGCGTATATCAATGATTTCTTAGATCCTGAAGTTGCGGCGAAAAACGGCAATTTTGTTACTTATGCGCCATCCAGCAAACCGGCTCAGGAGCTGATGGATGAAGAGTTTAGAAACGACAATACGATTTTCCCAACCGAGGAGGATTTGAAAAACAGCTTTATCATGGTACCTATCCAGCCGGCGGCATTGAAATTTATGGTCCGTCAATGGCAAAGCGTGAAAGCAGGGACATAAGCTGATTTAAACGTATTAAGGCCGTCTGAATGGTGTAACCGAAATCCTTGATTTCGTTTTACGGCTGTTCAGACGGCCTTTGGTTTGTATTAGCTTGGCTTGGGTAAGGTTTAAAAACAAAGGGCGTGTATATCAATCACGCCCTTTGTGTTTGTTTCAGACGGTCTTAGAATTTCACGCCTTTATGCAGTGCAACGATGCCTGCGCTCATGTTGTGGTAATCCACGCTGTCAAAGCCTGCATCCAGCATCATTTGCTTTAAGGTTTCTTGGTCGGGGTGCATACGGATAGACTCGGCGAGGTATTGGTAGCTGTCGGCATCTTTGGCAATCAGTTTGCCCATAATCGGCAACAGTTTGAAAGAGTAGAGGTCGTACACGCCTTCCAAAGGTTTGTACACTTTGGAGAATTCCAACACCAGCAGGGTGCCGCCCGGTTTCAATACTCGGTACATTTCTTTCAGCGCGGCATCTTTGTGCGTCATGTTGCGCAGGCCGAACGCGACGGAAACCAGATTGAAATAGTTGTCGGGGAATGGCAATTTTTCAGCGTCTGCCAACGATACGGGCAGAATCATGCCTTCGTTGAGCAGGCGGTCGCGGCCGACCGTCAGCATGGAGGAATTGATGTCTGTCAGCCAAACTTCGCCTTCTTTGCCCACGCGTTTTGCCCAGCCTCGGGACAAATCGCCTGTGCCGCCGGCGATGTCCAATACTTTGTCGCCTTTTTTCAGGCGGGCGGTATTGATGGTGAAATGTTTCCAAACACGGTGCAGACCGCCGGACATTACGTCATTCATAATGTCGTAGTTTTTTGCCACGGAGTGGAAGACTTCGGCAACTTTGCCTGCTTTTTCGTCTTCATCAACGGTAGAGAAGCCGAAATGGGTTTTGTGGTCGCTCATAGTGTCTGCCTTCTTAAAATAATACGGATTCAGATATTGAATACGTCGAAATCGCCAACCACTTTCGACGCGGGAAATATAGTTTGTGCCTGCTGCTCCAGCATCAGGCGTTGCTCTTCTTCGGTATGACGTGCGCTGATGTGGGTCAGGTAGAGTTGTTTCACATTGGCTTGCAAAGCCAGCTTGGCAGCATCGGATACGGTTGATTGGAACACTCGTTCCGCTGTCTCTTCATCGTTTGCCGCAAAGGTTGCTTCATGCGCCAAAACGTCTGCGTTTTGTGCGGCGCGTACTGCCTGCGGACAGGCTTTGGTATCGCCGAAGATAGCCACTACCCGTCCTTTTTTTGGTGGGGAGAGGAACGCTTTGCCGTCAATGATTCTGCCTTCGTCCAATGTTACGGACTCGCCTTTTTTCAGACGGCCTTTCCGCCGCAACCGCTGCTACCGCAGGAATGCGTGTGTTTGGGTTTCAAATCTTCGGCACTTGGTGTTCTGGACGCGCCGGCTTTTTCGAGGAGGTCGAGATAGTCTTGCCAAAGCGAGTCTTGATTGTGCGCTAGTCGGTAGAGATAGTCCCAGTCGTAAAGGCCGCTGTCGTGGCCGTCTGAAAAAGTAATTTTCAAGGCGTATTGGCCGACGGGGTCTAAATCGGTAATGCTGACTTCGGCTTTGCCTGTTTGCAAAACATCTTGACCTGGACCGTGTCCGCGCACTTCCGCGCTGGGCGAGTACACGCGCAGGTATTCGGCAGGAAGGCTCTTGGCACCGTCAACATAGACCAAAGTTAGTACGCGCCGCTCTTGCTGGAGGCGGATTTCTTGTGGGATTTTATCGGCTTGGGTCATGTCATGCTCCGTTCTTTTTACGCAAATAGGCAACGCGTACAGAAAAAATACCGCCAAGTACGGCAAATAACACGATTGCGTAGAGTGAAAACCGTATCAGGCTCACTTGGGTGTCCGCCGTCAGCCCCAAAGGCAGCAACATCACGGCCACGAACAGTAAAAACGCGGCCAACATGGCGACAATGCTGGCAAAGGCATAGCGGGTATTGGCTGCTGTTTGCGGATGTTTGGTCATATTGGATAGCTTGCCGTAGGGTGGTGAGGCGGTATTTTATCAGCTTTTTGGTGCTTCATGCCGTCTGAAAACGGCTTTATTTCCATAAATAAAGTGTAATGGCACGCCTGTCTTCGCCTTCGGGCATTAAGCGGATGCTGCTGCCTTTGCTTCCGTTGACACGGATAATGATGCCGCCGGCCTGCCGCTCGATAATGTCGATTTGGGTGTCGCGGTTCATGCGGTAGTTGTAGCGTTCGCATTGTTTCAAGCACCAAAAATCTTGCCAATGGATAAAATATTTTTGTCCGGATTCGATGGCCAGCGTTTCGCCGCCTTTGACGATGAAGTAAGGGTAATCGGGTTTTTGCGTGCTGAATGTCCATTCGGCCGTTTTGTCTTTTCCGTTTTGACGGTATTCGAACACGGCACGGTAGTCGGTGTCGTATTCCAATGGCTGTAAAGGAAACAGCGCAAATTGGCGGTCGGTCAGGAGGCGGTTTGGGTCATTATCTTTATCTAATATTTTGACGTCTCTGATTTCTTTTGTGTCCTGATACAGTTTGAACGAACGCATTTTGACCGGAGGCGATTGTTCTGAGAACGCGATGCTGACCGGATTGCCGGTCATTTCATAATGAGGCATAGGGTCGGGACGTTCGCCATGGAAAACCGGTAAAGCGAAGTTGCCTTGCGGATAGGTGATGTAAGGCCGGAATTTGCGGTTGGAGATTTCATCCGCATAAACAATGGAATGGCCATGACAGGCATCTTGATAAAACGAGCGGCTGAGGTCGGAGAGGGGGCGGTTTTTTTGGCAGAGGCTGTTGAATCTGCTGTCGCCCTGATTGATGCTCAGCGCGATTTGTTTGCCTTGCGATTCAAATGCGGCTCCGGCCTCGTCGATATTTTGATCGAGTAAGGAGAGACGGTGGTAAATCGCCGTCATCAGATTATCCAGCTGATGTTGGGCAGGTAGATGGCTGTTGATTTTTTCGTTTGGCGGATGCTGGCCGGTGCTGACGTTTTCGTGCACGCCTTTATAGGCATAACCGGCTTTGCGCGTGCGGTCTGATGGGCGTGGGCCTGTATAAAAGGGATTGTGTGTATTGTGTTCGTCATGTCCGTCGTCAGGGTTTTGCAGCAGATAGCGGGCATGATTGCGCGCGGCACGTTCGAGTGTGGCTGAGTGCGCCAGTGCGGGCAGATTGGCTGAGGCGCGGAGGAAGTTTAAATACGCCAAAGCGTCAAAATCGGCAACGGCAGAACGATTTTGTGGCGGTTGGGCATAGATGAGCTGGTCTTCGGAATAGCGATGGGTTTCGTAGTATTGGAATATGCCGAGGGTGACGGCAAAACCACCCAGCCAGTAAAGAATGTGTTTCATTATATGTACTGCGTTCAGACGGCCTTGAGCTACGGCTCTTTTTCTTTGAAACTCATGCCGTTAAATGATTATTTTGATAGCGGCTTGACTTGGAATGCTTCAGGATGGGATTTGAAATATTCGACAGCGATAAATCCGCCGCCAATAATAATCAACAGGGCAATGGCCATGCCGATCATCGCTAAAATGAATTTGTCCATATTTGTCCGTTTGAATGAAGGCCGTCTGAAACACTTGAAAGCGTTCAGACGGCCTTAAAGTCAGGTTAATTAACGTTCGATTTGCGATACGTCGCGTACTGCGCCTTTGTCGGCGGAAGTCGCCATCGCGCCGTAGGCACGCAGGGCTGCGGAGACGTAGCGGTCGCGGTTTTCCGGTTTCCACGCTTTGCTGCCGCGTGCTTCCATTTCGGCACGGCGTGCGGCAAGCTCTTCATCGGAAATGACAAGGTGGATGCTGCGGTTTGGAATATCGATTTCGATGGTGTCGCCTTCGTGTACCAAACCGATTGCGCCGCCTTCTGCCGCTTCAGGCGAAGCGTGACCGATGGACAGGCCGGAAGTACCGCCGGAGAAGCGGCCGTCGGTCAGCAGGGCGCAGGCTTTGCCCAAACCTTTGGATTTCAGGTAAGAAGTCGGATACAGCATTTCTTGCATACCCGGGCCGCCTTTAGGGCCTTCGTAGCGGATAATGACGATATCGCCGGCCACGATTTGATTGCCCAAAATACCTTCTACTGCGTCTTCTTGGCTTTCAAACACGCGGGCGCGGCCGGTAAATTTGAGGATGCTCTCGTCCACGCCTGCGGTTTTCACCACGCAGCCGCGCTCGGCGATGTTGCCGAACAATACTGCCAAACCGCCGTCTTGCGAGTAGGCATGTTCAACATCGCGGATACAGCCTTTTTCGCGGTCGAGGTCGAGGGTTTTCCACATACGGTTTTGCGAGAACGCCTGAGTAGTGCGCACGCCGCCGGGAGCTGCTTTGAAACGCTCGATGGCATGGGTGTTTTCAGGGTTGGTCACGTCCCATTTTTCAATTGCGTCTTTCAGGGTCGGCGCGTGGATGGTGTACACGTCGGTGTGCAGTTTGCCTGCTTTGTCCAATTCTTTCAGGATGGCGAAGATGCCGCCTGCGCGATGCACGTCTTCCATATAGTAGTCGTGGTTGTTTGGCGCGGTTTTGCAGATGCAAGGTACAACGCGGCTCAGGCGGTCGATGTCTGCCATTTTGAAATCGACACCGGCTTCGTTGGCGACGGCCAACAGGTGCAAAATGGTATTGGTCGAGCCGCCCATGGCGATGTCCATGGTCATAGCGTTTTCAAACGCTTTTTTAGTGGCAATACTGCGCGGCAATACGGTTTCGTCGTCTTGCTCGTAGTAGCGTTTGGTGATTTCGACAATCATGCGGCCGGCTTCGAGGAATAATTCTTTGCGGCCTGCGTGGGTAGCCAGATAAGAACCGTTGCCCGGCAGGGAAAGGCCGAGTGCTTCGGTCAGGCAGTTCATGGAGTTGGCGGTAAACATGCCGGAGCAGGAGCCGCAAGTCGGGCAGGCGTTTTGTTCGACTTCTTCGACTTGTTTATCGCTGATATTGTCGTCAGCCGATTCGATCATAGCGTCAATCAAGTCCAAACGGCGTTCTGGTTGAATATTGGCTACGCCGATAACTTTACCGGCTTCCATCGGGCCGCCGGAAACGAAGATGGTCGGAATGTTCAGGCGCATGGCGGCAATCAGCATGCCTGGGGTGATTTTGTCGCAGTTGGAAATGCAGACCAGAGCATCGGCGCAGTGGGCGTTGACCATGTATTCGATGGAGTCGGCAATCAGGTCGCGGCTGGGCAGGGAGTAGAGCATGCCGCTGTGGCCCATGGCGATGCCGTCGTCAATGGCGATGGTGTTGAATTCTTTGGCAATGCCGCCGGCTTTTTCGATTTCACGGGCAACCAGTTGGCCCATATTGTGCAGGTGCACATGGCCTGGGACGAATTGGGTGAAGGAGTTGGCAATGGCGATAATCGGTTTGCCGAAGTCGGTTTCCATGACGCCGGTCGCACGCCACAATGCGCGCGCGCCTGCCATATTGCGGCCGTGGGTAGAGGTTTTGGAGCGGTATTCAGGCATTTTTGTTCCTTTGTTTTATGCTGAGGCCGTCTGAAATAGGCTGGTTGGTTGGCGGCCCGTTGTAGAAATAACTGGCTATTTTATACCAATTACGAGCGATGAAGCACGCTATTTTGTAATAAAACTAAACTGTGTTTGCTTCACCTGAATTTGCTGTCCTCTCGTTCAGACGGCCTGAAGTTTTCTTAGGATGAAACGTTGTCTTTCTCATTTGCAAAAAATGTTGGCATCAAAAAGTGATATGATAGGGAACTTCTCACATTTCTAAGGATAAGACGATGAAAAAAATCATGTTTGCATTGTGTTCGGCCATGTTGGCTTCTGCTGCGTCTGCTGCTGTTTATAAAGTGGACGAATTCCATGCCAATGCCCGCTTTGCCATCGACCATTTCAACACCAGCACCAACGTCGGCGGTATTTATGGTTTGACCGGCAATTTGGAATTTGACCGTGCCAAACGCCAAGGCTCAATCGATATCGTATTGCCTTTGTCCAAACTGCAAACCGGTTCTGACCGCTTTACCCAACACTTGAAATCTGCCGATATTTTCAATGCAGACAAATACCCTGAAATCCGTTTTGTATCCACCAAATTCAATTTCAACGGCAAAAAACTGCTTTCCGTTGATGGCAATCTGACTATGAACGGCAAAACTGCGCCGGTGAAACTCAAAGCCGACAAATTCAACTGCTACCAAAGCCCGATGTTAAAAGCAGAAGTGTGCGGCGGCGATTTCAGCACCACCATCGACCGTACCAAATGGGGCTTGGATTATTTGGTAAGTGCCGGTATGAGCAAAAAAGTTAACATAAATATCCAAATCGAAGCAGTGAAACAATAATACTGCTTGATTTCAAAATAAAGGCCGTCTGAACAGGTAAGGCAGAAATCGTTGATTTCGTTTATCCCTGTTCAGACGGCTTATGATTAAAGACGTTTAGGATTCTTTATTTTTATCGGCTTTGGCTGCCCAATAAGTTGCCAGAAGCGAGCCGGAGATATTGTGCCACACGCTGAACAATGCGCTGGGAACGGCAACGACCGGCGCGGCGGCAAAGTGTGCGGCGGCAAGGGCGGCACCCAAGCCTGAGTTTTGCATACCGACTTCGATGGCCAGCGTTTTTTGTGCATCATAAGGCAGGCCGGTCCATTTGGCGGCAAAGAAGCCGAGCAGATAGCCGATGCCGTTGTGGAGTACGACAACCGCGAAAATCAGCAGGCCGCTTTCAATAATCTTGCCTTTGCTGGCGCCGACTACCGCGCCGATAATCAGTACGATGGCGGCAACGGAAACCAGCGGCAGCGCGTCGGTCAGTTTTTCAGTTTTGTTGCCCAAGGCTTTATGGACAATCAAGCCCAAAACGATGGGGAATAAAACCATTTTGACGATGGACATCAACATACTGCCCGCTTGGATTTCCAGCATTTCACCGGCAAGCATCAGGAAGATAGCGGGGGTCAGCAATGGAGAAATCAGAGTAGAAACCGATGTAACGGCAACCGACAAAGCCACATTGCCGCGCGCCAGATAAGTCATTACATTGGAAGCCGTGCCGCCCGGGCAGCAGCCGACCAAAATCACACCGACTGCGATTTCGGCAGGCAGGTTTAACAGCTTGGCCAGCAGATAGGCGGTTGCCGGCATGATGGCGAATTGTGCAATCACGCCGATGATGACGGCTTTGGGGCGTTTGAACAAAATATCGAAGTCGGAAGGTTTGAGCGTCAAGCCCATGCCGAACATAATGATGCCCAGAAGCCAAGGAATGTAAGGGCCGACCCATTTGAAGGTGTCGGGTGCGAAAAAAGCGATGCCGGCAAAGAGCGCCGCCCAAAGGGAAAATGTTTTTCCAATAAAGTTGCTGATTTTATTGAGGATACTCATGATAATATGTTGTGAAGTTGTTTTTAAGGGAAATCAAGGATACACGCCTTAACCTTAATTTGCAAAATGACTTAAAAATAAACCAGGCCGTCTGAAAATAGAGATTGATTTTCAGACGGCCTGCAATTTGTATTTATGATATAGATAGTATTACTCTTTTGATAAAATATTGCGCAGCCATCGGGCGGCAGGTGCGATTTCTCCGGCGAGCATACCGGTTTCGATTTGGCCGCTGTGTTTGATAACATCGGCTGCCGCTCCGTGCAGCCATACGCCGGCGCAGGCGGCTTGGAATGTCGGAATGCCTTGTGCCAGCAGGCTGCCGATAATGCCGCTCAAGACATCGCCGCTACCTGCGGTGGCCAAACCGGCATTGCCGCTGGTGTTGGTATAGACTATGCCGTCTGCCGTGGCCACCAATGTATGATGGCCTTTTAACACGACGGTTGCGGCATATTTACGGCTGATTTCGGTTACGGCTTTTTGCCTGTCGGCTTGAACTGATTGAGTATCGGTACCGAGTAGGCGGGCGGCTTCGGCCGGATGAGGTGTCAGGATGATATGTTTGTACGATTTGAGGCGTTCGGCCAATTCGGGAGAACGGGCCAGCAGTGTCAAGGCATCTGCATCGAGCAATAAAGGCCGGTCATGGTGTGTCGACAGGATTTGGAGCAGCAGCTGCTCTGATAATCCGTCCAAACCGAATCCGCAGCCGATTACCCGTGCGCTGACATCGTTGTGCTCCATCAGTTGGGCCGCAGTGGCGAGCATGATTTCAGGGCGTTCGGGAATGATGGCAAAAGGCAGCGTGGCTTGGTTGAAACCCGCCCAAACCTTGCCGCATCCTTGATATATGGCGGCTGTAGCTGCCAAAACTACCGCACCGCTCATTCCCGTTGCGCCGCCGATAATGGTAAGCGTGCCGTATGTGCCTTTGTGCGACTCTTGGGCACGAGGGCGGAATACGTCGGGAAATACTAAGGCCGTCTGAAAGGCCTGAAGCGATTCGGGAAGCGTGTAGATGGGCTGCATGGCGTAATCTTCCAAGATAAGAAATTTAATTTTAAATCAGAAAGTAAAAGGTAATGAAGCAAAAAATAAAAGTTTGGGACGCACCTACGCGCCTGTTCCATTGGCTCTTGGTGTTATTGATGGGATTCATGTGGTACAGCGCCACCCGAGGCGGCGATATGCTGGTATGGCACTTGCGCGGCGGCTTGTTGATGCTGGCTTTGGTGGTTTTCCGCTTGTGCTGGGGGATATGGGGCAGCGATACGGCAAGATTCAGCCGTTTTGTGCGTCCTTTTTCCGAAATCCGCCGCTATACGCAAGGTCAAATGTCTGAAGACGAATTGGTCGGCCACAATCCTTTGGGCGCGCTGATGGTCATCGCTTTATTGGCCGCCTTGGTTTTTCAGACGGCCACAGGCTTATTTGCCGCCGATGAAAATACGTTTACCAATTCCGGCTTTTTAAATCATTTGGTCAGCGAACACGCCGGTACGCTGGCGCGAAAAATCCATGTCAATTTCTTTAATGTTTTAGCTGTTTTGGCGGGTGTACATATCGCGGCTGTTTTGCTGTATCGCTTTGTGAAAAAACAGGATTTGATTACGCCGATGATGAGTGGCTTTAAAACTATTGATGCCCAACAGCCTAAATTGGCAGGAATGGGACAACTGCTTGCCGCTTTGTCGGTAGCGATTGTGTTAGTGTGTGCAATATGGATGTTGCGCGGCTGATGTTTTAAAACGGATACCAAAAACAAACCGACCCCGATAGCCGAAATGGCTGTTGGGGTCGGTCTCTTTTTAGGGTTTAAAAGATGATGTTCAGACGGCCTTAACGCAGCGCAAGATGCTGTGGCCGCGGCCGATGCCGTCTGAAATTTCCGCTACTTTCAATCCGGCTTTTTCAACGCAACGGATCAGGTCTTCAGAATGGAAGATTTTGCTGTTGCCGTTGGCCATGGCAGTGAAATACAGGCTGGTCATGGTCAGGCAGTAGGCAGCGGTTTCGTAGCGTTGTCTGTCCCAGAAAGGCTCCATGATGTAGAGGCTGGTGTTTTCGCTCATAGATGCAGCGGCGCGTTGAAGAATGCTGGTGGCTTGTTCTTCGGTGAAACAGTCTAGGAATTGGCTCATCCAGATCGCGTCAAAACCGGTTGGGAACGGAATCTCAGGATCAAGCAGGTTGGCCGGATGGGCGTGGATACGGTCCGCGCCGTTTTTGCCTTTAGTCGCCTCGCGCATCAAGCCGATTTGTTGCGGCAGATCCATGATGGTTACTTCGACTTTGGCATTGTGGTTGACGCATTGTTCCGCCCAGCGGCCGGTATTGCCGCCGACATCGAGCAGTTTTTTAACCGGTTTGGCGAACACGGTGTTCAGTGCTTCGGCGAAGGAGTTGTCGGAATAATAATGGTCGAATGCAAACCATTTTTCCTGCGCGACGCTTGGCAATGAAGACAAGCCTTCGTAAATGGTCGGCCAGTCGCCGAATACTTTCAGGCCTTCGGGCTTGCCGGTTTGCAGGGTTTTTTCCAAATCAAACATGCCTAGGTAGCAGATTTCCTGCGTGAAATCCATGTTGACGCGGGCCATTTTGTCTTTGAGGACAAACCAACCGGCCTTGCTGATGAAATAGCGGTTGTCGCGAGTCAAGACAGTGCCGATAGACAGCGAAGCTTCCAGCAGGACTTGTGCCGCGTAGTTGCTGATTTTCGCTTTTTCAGCAATTTCGGCTTGAGTGAGGCCGTCTGGATGGTCGTTCAGCAGGTCCAGAATGCCAAATTTCACCATCAGGCGGGAAACTTGGAACACAATCGGTGCAAAAGCGATTTCTTGAGCCAGACGTTGAGCCTCGCCTGCAGACTGGTGTTCGTGGGAATAGCGTTGTTCTAGGGCAGGGAAGAGTTGCATATTGTTGGTTTTCCACTAAAAAGTTAATAAGTATATTCAGACGGCCTCAAACACAATCCGTCCTGATGCACACGGATACTCTCCGTTGTTGATTTTAAAGCTCAGTTTGTTTTTACCTTCATCGTATTTTAGCTCTACCGACACTTTATCGTGAGGACGGATAAACTGCTGATATTTTAGATTTTCGATGCGGATGACGCGCTGTTTACTCCATGGCTGGGGCGCGATCAGGTTGCGCACCCATTGCAGCTCGACCACGCCTGGAACCAGCGGGAAGGTGGCAAAATGGCCGCCGAAATAAACCAAATCCAAAGGCACGCGCCCGATAAAAGTTTCGGTATTGGTTTCATCGTCAGATGATGTTTTCGACCAAACGGGCGAAGTTTGGGCAACGGTAAAGGCCGTCTGAAAATCCACCGCAGCGATTTTGGCTTGGGCATTGCGCGGCAGGCTGTCGGTAAAACGCCAGTAACGCGGCAGGGCAATGGTGTCCTGTGTGGAGGCAAGATGGCGTTTGAGCGTATCGGCAACCGCAGCACGGCCTTTCTCGCGTAAGGCGGCGATACCGTCTGCATTTAATGCCGCCCATATGGCAATGCGTTGGTGTTGCGGATGGCGGCCGCAGTGGGCGTCGGCAATCCAAGGGTGTTGTAAAAGTTCGTGTTCGATTTGAGTCAGCGACACGCGTTTGTCCTCGAATTTAATAATGCGGTCTTGACGACCGAGTAACAGGAAACCGTCATCTTGCGGCTCGATCAAATCGGCGGTTTGGCGGGGTTCGGGCGACCAAGGCGAAGAAGCCCATAGTGCGCCTTCTTCGTTTTGCCCGATTTCCACGCCTTCGAAAGGCTGCCATTCTTGGCGTTCGCAACGTGAGGCAATCACACCGGTTTCGGTACTGCCATAAACTTCAAACGGGCGGACGGCAGCCTGTTGCAGCAAATCCGCCGTGGCTGCGGGCAACGCACCGCCGGCCGAGACAATGCCTGTAATTTTATGGCCGATACTCTGCCAGTTGCGGTTTTTGCCCAAGCGGTTGAGCACGGCCGGACTGGCAATCCAAACCACTTTATCGTGTGCGGCCGTGCTGGAAAGCAGGTTTTCCGGATAAACCGCCTGCTGTCGCTCCATAGTCCAACCCATTATCAGTGCGAGTGCGAAGCGGAACGTGAAGCCGTAAAGATGTTGCGGAATCACGCTGCCGATCACGGTTTCACTGTGTTGTCCAAATGGCAGCGTATTTGCCAAAGTCAGAGCTTCTGCCTGCATTTGCGCGGCGGTTTTCACAATAATCTGCGCTTCGCCGCTGGAGCCCGATGTTTTCAGCCATGCTTCGGCATGGTCGGGAATCAGATAGTTTTCAGGATAGGTGCTCAGTCCTTCCGATTCTGTTTGAGTCAATACATCAGGCAAGTGCCAGACGTTCAGGCCGTCTGAAGACAGCTTTTTATCTGTTGAATCTGTTAAAAACGCCTCTGCCGTTTTCCCCCACTCCAAATTGTCTTGCGCCAAATTGGGCAGCAATAAAACCTTTCCGCCAGAATGCCACACTGCCAACACGGCACAGGCAAACAGCGCGGCATCGTCAAACCACAACGCGGCAGTTTGCACGCCTGCCTGTTTCAGACGGCCTGACAGATGAAAAACCGCACGGTTGAAATCAGCACGCGTCCAATTCGGATGGGCGGCGATAAGGTCGTGTTGGGGTAGGTCGGGGGATAGGATTCGGATTAGGTGCATGATGGTTCTAAGGTTTTATAATTTTGATGTATTTGCCTTGGTATCTTCTTTGAATTGGGCCAAGCATTCATCGTATTGTTTGTTTGTCGTTTGGCGTATCAATTCGTAATCATTTGCCTGCCACTCTTCCAATGAATGGCTTTCACTTCGTTTGAAACAATGGAGTAAGTGATCGGTTTTGCCGCTTTGTCCGTCTAAAAAAAGGCTGACTTCATTGTTCAGAAAGAATCGGTCTCGTTTATTGAATTTTTCATAAACCAAATAGAAACGACCCGGTTGGACAAATAGTTTTTTATTGGCACTATTGCCTTTAAATGACCATTTTGCCGCCCAATCGCGAACTTTTGGGGAGAATTGTTCAAAAACGGGATTCGCAAAATTCGGTTTAATAGGCTTCCCGCTTAAACTGTGTTTGTCCAGCAGGTCAGGACCTTCATATCCAATATGATTGCTGTTGCGGGCAAGAATAAGTAATGCAAAAGTTGCTGTAAATACGGCTGTTTGTGCAGCTCTTGCTTTTACCGTATTGGATTTCCGAATAATCATCAAATTCATGCTGCTGGTTGTAGTATCGTCAGAATAACGATTGTGTATTCGGTCAATGACGGTCAGGTTTCCCGAGCGCGTTTTGATGGTGTGGCTGGCAACTTCCGTATAATTTTTCTTGTATTCGGCTTCTGCCTTTTCTTCTGGGGATAAAGGCGTTTTAGATGTCGAAGAACATGCGGTAAATGTGAAGGAAATCAGGGTAAGTAGGATGATTTTTTTCATTATGGTTATTCGTCTAATTGATAAAATATTTTTAATGGATTAAACCTTCAAAACCAATTTCCGATAAAGCCACTCTCCGGCAAATAAGATTCCCATTAACACATAAGACACGATGCCCGTATAAGCCGCCCACCAGTCGTAATATTGCAAGCCAGCCAAAATGGCGGCGGTTGCGCCGTTGAAAATGAAGAAGGCGCACCAGATTTGCGTAACGCGCCGAGTGTGGCGCACGCCTTCGGGGGAAAGGTCGGGATGTTGCAGTCGGGCGAGACGTTCAATGACGGTTTGTTTGGCAAACAGGCTGCCGCCGAAAACGGCAAGCATCAGCGCGTTGACGGCAACGGGATACCAATACATCGAGTCAGGCCGTCTGAAAACCAGTACCGCCGCAAAAAAAGCAGCAAGGATAATCGCTGTAATGCGTTGGGCTGTGGTTTGCGGCATGGCGGCGCGTATCAGCCATAACACACACATAGCCGCTGCAAGCCAGAAAAATGAGCCGTTTTCCCTGCCGTAATACCATAGGAGCGGATACGCGAGACTGGCAAGGGTCAGTAGGAGTTTTCCTAGTATTTTCATGGTTGTGATTGATTTTCAGACGGCCTTGCGGATTGACAAGGCCGTCTGAAAATATGCTGATTCAAAGCGGAATCAGGAATCTTGTTGTACTTTTAAGACCGCTTGAACCACGTCTTCTACGGTGCGCACGTTGCGGAAGTCTTCGGCTTGCAGTTTGCGGCCGGTTTCGCGTTTGATGTGGTCGATAAGGTCGATGGCGTCGATGCTGTCGATTTCCAAATCTTCGTAGAGGTTGGTTTCGGGTTTGATGCGTTCCGGTTCGATTTCAAACAGGTTAACTAGTGCATCGGTCAGCAGGGCGCGTACTTCTTGTTCGGTCATCTTCTCTCTCCCTTATGCTTGGCGGCTCTTGACGAACTCGGCCAGTGTTTTGACGTTGGCGAAGTTTTCGCGCAGGTTGTCGTTTTCTCCGTCGAGCTGGAAGCCGAAGGTTTTTTGTACGGCCAAACCAAGTTCCAATGCATCAACCGAATCCAGACCCAGGCCGTCGTCGCCGAAAAGCGGATCTTCGCTGCCGATGTCGGCAACGGTAATATCTTCCAGACCTAAGCTGTCGATGATTAATTGTTTGATTTGGTTTTCTAAATTGCTCATGTGGTTTTCCTTGTAAAATAGTCTTGCAGGTATTCGTTTAAACGTCGTGCGGCGATGGGCAGGGGTTTTTCTGCCAGCCATTCTTCAGGCAGGATATCGTCGCCGACGGTAATTTCATAATGAATTTTTTGTGGCGGGATTTTGTACCACGGCTGCCCCTTTTTAAAATTGGGCGGCGTCATCTTGATGCACACGGGCGTGATGACTGATGCGCTGCGCAAACCGAGCGATACGGCGCCGCGGTGCATTTTAACCTGTCCGTCCCAACCTGTGCGCGTGCCTTCGGGGAAAATCAGCAGACTTTGCCCGCTTTTGAACACGGCATCGATTTCTTCCAGCATTTCCATGCTTTCATCGTTGGGGATGTAGCCGGAAGCGATAATCTGGCTTTTCATGCTGGGGTTGTGCAACAGGTCTTTTTTAACCAGTACGTTCGGCTCGGAATAATGGCTGATCAGCAAGACGACATCCAAAAGCGAGGGATGGTTGGCAAGAATGAGCTGACCGGGTTTGCCGAGTTTTTCCAAGCCGTTGAAACGGACGCTCAATACGCCCGACCATTGCAGGTAGCCGACGAAGAAACGCCAAACTTTGCCTATCATGCGTCTTGCTTCAAGTTGGCGTTTGATGTCGCCTTTGGTCGATTTTAGCGTATAGGGCAAAAGTGCGATTTTGAACAATACGCCTGCAACGCCGAAGAGGATGAAGCCGAAGAGTGTAGCAAAAAAGCGACGGAAATAGTCTAAAGTCTTCATGCGTTTTTCTGCCAGTGCCAGTTTCTACCGATATAGTGTTGAGTATGTTGTCGGCCGTCTGAAAGCAGGAAGCGTATCCACTCCAAGCTGCTCCAATAGGGCTCGACTGTTGTATCGTTAGGATTTTCAGACGGCCTTGCGGCTGTGGTTTCCAAGCTTAAGGTATAGTCTTCGCCTTTGGTAATGACCAGTGCCAATGCATAGGCAAACGGTGCACGTGTAGCCAAGACGGGATAGTCTTCGGATAACGGATCATCGGCGACAATTACTAAAACAGACGGTGCACCGTCTTGCAAAAGCGCGAATGCCTCGGTCAACGCGGTTTCAAAGGAGTCGGCGGCAACGGCCAACGCGGTATGTTCGCTCATGTCTTTGCGCAACATCGACCATTGCCCAATCGTTGCGTTGTGGACGGACAGGCCGAATGAGGTCGGGGATACGGTATGCGTGTTCAAAAGCTCTTGCCATAATTCAAAGCTGCGGTTGCTTTCGCCGTCGTGCGAAACGTAAACCGGTACGCTTTCGGGATATTGGTCAGCCAGATTCCATGCGGCATCACAAACCAAGCGTGCCGCTTTACCCAAGCGGCGGCGTTGCATAGGCGGCAAAAAGGAGAGCGCGGGTTTGCACTCCGGCAGGGAGGTGGTATCGAGTTTTCCCTGCGCCCAGTCCTGCCATTGCTCCGGCGTACTGATTTTGCTGGAGGAGGCCTGCCATGCGGCGATATTGAAGCTGAAACGGCAAACGTTTTGAGGCATGATGTCTTTCAATGTTTTACATTTTCATACATTGTAATGAAATGAGTTAGTAAAAGCTAGGCTCTGTTATAATGCATATTGTAACGTAATTTATTCCCGGATGACATTTTATGCCTTCAATACCGAGTGCCCCGATTTATGATGTGGCTTCGCTGCTTCCGCACAGCGGACATATGGTGCTTATCGACTGTGTGAAAGAATTTGGCGATGACTATACGGTTTGCCGTGCGCCGGTTGGCGATAAGCATATTTTGCTGCAGGACGGCGTGTTGCCGTCTATGGCTTATATGGAATTGATGGCGCAGGGCATAGGCGCGTTTGCAGGCATTGAGGCTTTAAAGGCCGGAGAGCCTGTCCGTTTGGGTTTTTTATTGGGAACGCGTAAGCTGGATTTGTTTGCCGATTCAGTGCCTGTCGGTATTGAGTTGGAAGTCAGGGCGCATGTGTCCATTCAGGATTTGGGCGGCATGGGCGTATTTGATTGCGAGTTGCGCTGGACGGATGCGCCGGAAGATGTGAAGCATCTGTTGCCGCCGGACGGTTTGCTGGCAAAAGCCTCTTTAAATGTGTACAGTCCGAAAGACGGTCAAATCATTTAAACCGTTTACAAGGCCGTCTGAAAAGACAAAGATTCAGACGGCCTGTCGATATAGTGAGAAAACGTATGAGTGAAACTATTTTAATTACAGGGTCTAATCGCGGTATCGGCAAAGCCGTCGCACTTGGTTTGGCGCAGGACGGCTTTGATATTGTCGTCCACTGCCGCAGCCGCCGCGATGAAGCGGAAGCTGTCGCGGAAGAAATCCGTGCATTGGGTAGAAATGCGCGCGTGTTGCAGTTTGACGTATCTGACCGTGAAGCCTGCCGTGAAATTTTGATTGCCGACATTGAGGTAAACGGCACATATTACGGCGTGGTGTTGAATGCCGGCCTGACGCGCGACAATGCGTTTCCTGCGTTTACTGATGATGATTGGGACTTGGTGCTGCGTACCAATTTGGACGGTTTTTATAATGTGTTGCACCCTTTGACCATGCCGATGATCCGCCGCCGCAAAGCAGGACGGATTGTGTGCATGGCATCGGTGTCCGGTTTGACGGGCAACCGCGGTCAGGTCAATTACAGCGCGTCCAAAGCGGGCCTAATCGGCGCAGCAAAAGCCTTGGCAGTTGAGTTGGCAAAACGCAAAATTACCGTCAACTGTGTGGCGCCGGGTCTTATCGATACCGATATTATCGATGAGAACGTGCCTGTCGAAGAAATCTTAAAGGCCATCCCTGCCGCGCGTATGGGATTGCCCGAGGAAGTGGCGCATGCGGTGCGCTTTTTGATGGATGAAAAAGCGGCGTACATTACGCGCCAAGTGATTGCTGTGAACGGAGGTTTGTGTTGAATACCAGAAGAGTCGTAGTAACAGGTATCGGCGGTATTACCGCCTTCGGCCGTGATTGGCAAAGTATTCAGACGGCCTTTAAAGCCGAAAAAAACGCGGTCAAATACATGGACTGGAGTGGACGCTTTCCTGAATTGGAAGCGCAACTGGGTGCGCCGATTGAAGGCTATTCTCCTCCCGAACACTGGACGCGCAAGCAGCTTAGAAGCATGGGTCGCGTATCGCATTTGTGTGTTGATGCAGCGGAACAAGCCTTGACGGATGCAGGCTTGCTGGGTGATGAAAGCATTACAGACGGCCGTATGGGCGTAGCGTGCGGTTCGTCTGTCGGCAGCACCAAGGACATCGGCGATATGGGCGAACTTTTGATAACAGGCACATCGCGAAATTTCAACGCCAATACTTATGTGCGTATGATGCCGCATACGACTGCCGCCAATATCGGTATTTTCTTCGGCTTGAAAGGCCGCATTATCCCGACCTCGAGCGCGTGTTCTTCGGGTAGCCAAGGCATTGGTTATGCTTACGAAGCGATTAAATACGGCCTGATTGATATGATGCTGGCCGGCGGCGGCGAAGAATTTTGTCCGTCTGAAGTTTATGTTTTCGATTCACTTTATGCCGCCAGCCGCCGCAACGGCGAACCTGAGCTGACGCCGCGCCCTTACGACAACGCTCGAGACGGCTTGGTCATCGGCGAAGGCGCAGGCATTTTCGTATTGGAAGAATTGGAACACGCCCGTGCGCGCGGTGCAAAAATCTATGCCGAGCTTGTCGGCTATGGTGCCAACAGCGACGGCAGCCACGTTACCCAGCCGCAAAAAGAAACCATGCAAAAATGTATGGAGCTTGCGCTGAAAGACGCCGGTATTACGCCTGATATAGTCGGCTATGTCAGCGGCCACGGTACGGCGACCGAAAAAGGCGATATTGCCGAAACATTGGCTACTGAGGCGGTGTTTGGTTTTGTGCCTATGAGTTCGCAAAAAAGCTATCTCGGCCATACACTCGGCGCGTGCGGCGCGTTGGAAGCCTGGTTTACCATCGAAATGATGAACAGCGGCTGGTTTGCGCCGACTGTTAATTTGGAAAACATCGATCCGCGTTGCGGCAAGGTGGATTACATCCAAACTGGCGGACGCGAGATTCAAACCAATTATGTGGTCAGCAATAACTTTGCTTTTGGCGGCGTCAATACTTCGCTGGTGTTCAAACGTTGGCAAGAATAATCATCGCTTGATGTTATGATTAAAGGCCGTCTGAAACGTATCTTGAGTTTCAGACGGCCTTTATTTCATTTAGAGCTTGAGCCGCTTTTGGATTTTATTCATTTGTTTTCTTCTGACTCAAATCCACCAGCCTTGTTCCGGCCAAGAAGTCGTAGAGGAACTGGCGGTCGGGATGGAACAGGGCGAAGCCCCATGGCAGGATGAGCCAAATGAGCGCGGCACCGAATGCGCCTTTAGGCGGGATATTGAGCAGATGGCGCAATCCGGCGTAGGCAAATAGAGGAATGAAAACAATAAAAATGCTAGCCCAAATAAAGCGCAGGCGCAGTTGTGGTAGGGGCGGTTGGGTATCGTTTTTATCGGCTAAACCGATCTTCCATGTCTGCATGGCGAGGGTTTGGCCTTTTTTGTCCCAGTTGGCGCGGAAGTAGAGCCACCATGCGTAGAACAGAATCAGACAGGTTGTCAGCATGGACAGGCGCGTGGAAATTGGATTGAGAAAGATGGCGACAATACCGGCTGCAAGGGCGGCAATGCTGGTCACGGCGCCGGTCAGTAGAAGTTCGTAAACCAGTGCGGCGAGGCGGCGTTTGAGTGGGGCGGTAGGAAGACGGGTCATAATGCGATGGAAACGGAAATGGGTTTGATGGAAATAAAAACAGGCCGTCTGAAACGGGATAGGATGTTCAGACGGCCTGTTACTGTCAGGATTAACGATGTGGACGTTTTTGACCGCGTGCCTGTTGGGCAGCCATTTGGTTCATTTCCTGACGGGTCGGACGTTTTTTGAAGATGGCGTGCGCTTCGTCAACGGAACATTTTTGTGACAGGCAAACCAAGGTAATTGCGTCTTTTTGATGTTGGCCGCCGCTGTGGTACATACGGCGCAGGTTGGCTTCGTTGATACGGCCTTTTTCCGGATCGATGTCGAATTTTTTCAGGCGCTCGAGGAATTGGCGTTGCTGACGGCGTGAAGTCCAAACGAAACCGCCTGCGGCAGCGGCTACGATGATGGCGGCCAACAGGATGGCGAGCGGCCATGAGTCGACGATCAGAACGATGATGAGGCTTAATACGGCAGTGGTCAGCAGGGCCAGACCGCCGATGCGAAGTTTGGTTTTATTATCCATATGGTTGGTGTTTCCTTGTTTTTTGCTGGAAGAGGCCGTCTGAAATGCGAGGTTCAGACGGCCTGAATTTGAGTTTACGCTATTTTACAGTATTTTCTGTTTTTGGGGCGTATTGCGTGCAAGTTTCTTGACGCGTGGAAACGGTTTTTAGGCGGCCAGCGAAGTAACGAGTTGTTTGAACTCGGTCCATGCATCGCCTTCTTCCGCGCCTTTGATGATGCGGTCGATTTTGGCGCAGGTTTTGAGCGCGTCGAGCAGGCGGTTGATGGAAATGCGTTTGGCCGCCATCGGTGCAAGGGTCTGCTTGTCGCCCCATAAACGCAGGCTGTTGCGCAGGCTTTGGATGTTTTGTCCCTGCTTGAGTGCGGCAGTCAGGCGGATTAGGGTGCGGATGTCTTCGGAAACCGCCCACAACAGCAAAACCGGCTCTTCGCCTTCTTCTTCCAAACCGTCCAGCAAACGGGAAACGCGCAGGGCATCGCCTTTCATCCATGCGCCCGCCAGTTGGAATACGTCGAAGCGGGCGACGGTGGCAACCGCGGCCTCTGCGTCGGCAATATTGATCAAATGGCCTTGAGGATGGAGCAGGGCGAGTTTTTCGATTTCCTGACGGGCGGCCAAAAGATTGCCTTCGACGCGCTCGGCAAAAAGGGCGAGTGCTTCAGGTTCGATATCCAAACCCTGCTGTTTCAGACGGCCCTGTATCCATTGCGGCAAAGCATGTGGCGCAACGGCTTTGGCTTCTAAGACGATGCCTTTGCCTGCCAATGCGGAAAACCATTTGGACTGTATTTGCGCTTTTTCAAGCTTGGGCAGGAGGATAAGCGTAACCGTATCTTCGGGCAGGCGTTCGGCGAAGGTTTGCAGGGCATCGCCTCCGTTTTTGCCGGGTTTGCCGTTGGGAATGTGGATTTCCAGTAGTTTCAAATCTGCAAACAAACCTGCGCTGCCGGCACTTTGCAACAGCTCGTTCCAGTCAAAATTGTTTTCGGCGGTATAGACTTCGCGGTTGAGATAACCTTGTTTTTTTGCGGCTGCGCGCAGCGTATCCAAAGCCTCGATGCGCAACAAATCCTCTTCGCCGTGAATAATGTACAACGGTTTGAGCGGCGTATCGGGGCGCAGGCTCTCAATGGGCGCGGCAGCCATTATTGCGCCTTCAGAAAAGTCAGGCGGCGGACGATTTGATCTGCGGCGTCAATGCGCATTTCAGACCAAATGGTTTCTTCCTCTTCCTGTTTACCCAAAACTTCGCTGTCGGCGTAGTCCATGGTGCGGTGAACCTTAATTTCCAGCGGTTCGCCAACCGGCTCGCCGTTGCGGAAGGCTTGGGCTTTGACGGTCATGGCCAGCAGGTATTCGTTGATTGCGGCGGCGCGGGTGATGGTGTAGATATCGCGGCGTTTTTGAAAGTCGATAACGCGCAGGGTGATTTGTGATTCGGCTTCGCTAACCAGATGCCCATCGGCACGGCGTAAGGCATTTTCCAGCGCTTTTTGCATGACGGCTCCGCCTTCTACATGCCAGTTTTGATAAGGCAGCGGCTGCGAAGTCACGCCTGTGCCTTTCAGGTGGAAACCGCAAGAGGCAAGCACTAGGGCGAGTGCAGGCAATAGGATTTTTTTCATTGGATATTCCTTCGTTGAAACCGGTTACGGTATCGTCGGATTATAACGAATAATGTTTAGGCCGTCTGAAACCGTAAACGGAAAGTCTTTCAGACGGCCTTGTCTTTGATGGCGCAAATCTTATTTTTCCAACCAAATCAGGCTGACCATGCGGCCGGTTTGTCCGTCGCGGCGGTAGGAGAAGAAAGTATCGCGTTCCAAGACAGTGCAATGGGTGCCGCCATAAATCATGTTCACGCCCTCGCGGTGCAGAACCATGCGCGCCAAAGCGTAAATGTCGGCAAGGTATTTACCGCCGCCGATGTCTTTAAACGCATCGGCAGCTTCCGGCATGGGTGTGCAAAACGCATCAAATACATCTTGCCCCACCTCAAACGCATCAGGGCCGATGGCAGGGGCGAGATAGGCCATGATTTCCAACGGCTCGACATTCATTGCCGCAATAGTGTTTTGCAAAACGCCACCGGCCAAACCGCGCCAACCTGCATGAGCCGCCGCAACGACTGTCCCTGCTTTGTCGCAAAACAAGACAGGCAGGCAATCGGCAGTCATCGAAGCGCAAGCGACTGTTCCCGTTGTATCCACCGAGGCATCGGCGTCGGGTGTATTCCCTAACGCTTCGGCGGCATTTACAACAATGGTGCTGTGGATTTGATTGAAGTAGGCAATGGGCAGGCCGACTTGTTCCTGTACGATTTCTCGGTTGCGGAGCACGGCTTCCAGATTGTCGCCGACGTGTGAGCCGACATTCAGGCTGCGATATACGCCTTCGCTGACACCGCCGTTGCGCGTGGTAATAAGCGTTTTAACATTGGCAGGGGCAGGCCAGTCGGCAGTCAAAAAATTCTTGCCTTGCGGGGCGAGGTTTAGGGTTTCTGTGATGGTTTTCATGGGGTGGTTGGGCTTTTAGGGAGATTTAAATACCCTGTTAGAGATATTAAAGTGTAATAAATATACATAAGTAATTTTTGATGGGGTGTGGAACATTCATCCCAATTCAGTTTAGATGACATTTTCCCTGTTTCAGAGTACGTTGCAATGCCAACTTGCTCTAATGGAACATTGAAAATCTGAAGAGGTTCAATATCTGATTTGACGGTATTCTGAATGCTTTCGAATTTTCCTTGGTCTATTTGTTGTCCAACTCGGTGGGCGAGGCGGTTTCTAATTGTATTTACATTTGTAAAAATTTTATATCCCCAATCTGGTAGCCCTAAAGACTTAGCCATTTTTAGTTTATGATCGAAACTGATTGTGATTTTCTGTTCTTCCTTATCTTTTTTCTCTTGAAACCAAAACATTTTTTCTTGGTTGCAAATGCTACATATATAGAGTTCCAAAAACTGCTCGCAGATTAAATGGATTCTGAGAACTGCACCGATTTCATCATTTGTTTTCAACCCATCTTCTATTGTTCCCAAATTTTCTATCATTAATTTGGAAAATAACAAATTAAACATTTCTATATTCATATTATTTGACTATGTAATTATTAGAATTTTTTAAAATATTTTGTTTGAAAATTTATTTACTCTTTACACAAAAGGCCGTCTGAAAATATGGGTTTAATCCCTTACATAAACGACTTCAACATCGTAGTCGTCTTCATTCCAATCGTCGTCATCGTCCATGCCGAATTTTTCTTGCCATTCTTCCTCGTTGCTCAGGGACGAATCCAAACCGGCCTCCAGACGCAGGACGGAGAGCAGGTGGTACATATCGTCAGGCATAGGCGCTTCAAAGGAAACGGTTTCGCCGGTTTTCGGGTGTACAAAGCTCAAGCGGTAGGCGTGCAGGGCTTGGCGTGCGCCGAGGGCTTTGATGGCTTCTTTAACTGCGTCGCTGCATGGATGGCGCAGGTTGCCGTAAACAGGGTCGGCGGCCAGCGGATGGTTGGCTTCGCGCATATGAACGCGGATTTGGTGCGTGCGGCCGGTTTCGAGCGAGCATTCGATGTAGCTGTGCGTCAGATAACGTTCCAACACTTTGACGTGGGTAATGGCAGGTTTGCCGCCGAATTTGACGACTGCCATTTTCAGGCGGTTGTGCGGATCGCGGCCGATTTGGGTTTCGATTTTGCCGTCAAAAGGAACGATGCCGTTGGCGACTGCGCGGTAAATGCGTTTGACTGTGCGCTCTTGCAGCTGTTGAACCAGTGAGTTTTGCGCCGGCAGGGTCTTGGCGATTACCATCAGGCCGCTGGTTTCTTTGTCCAAACGGTGTACGATGCCCGCACGCGGCACTTGGCTTAATTCGGGACAGTGCGCCAACAGGCCATTGAGCAGGGTGCCGCTCCAGTTGCCTGCGGCAGGATGAACGACCAATCCGGCCGGTTTGTTGATGACGATAACGGTATCGTCTTCATAAATAATGTCCAAATCCATAGGCTCGGGCGTGAACGCGAGGTTTTCTTCGCTCGGACGTACCGTAACGGCAATCAATTCACCGCCTATCATTTTATCTTTGGGTTGCGCGGGCTTATCGTTTACAATGACTGCACCCTCTTTAATCCACGAACTCAGGCGGCTGCGCGAGTAGTCGGGCATGAGTTTGGCCAATACGGCATCCAGCCTTCCGCCCGCCATTTCGAGCGGAACGGTCAAATTAACACAACTTTCTGTTTCAGGGGATGACGGAAAGTCTAAATCATCGCTATAATCGGCTTCGTTATCAAAGGAAGTATTCTGCATGAAAAAAATTCTTTTAGTAGTTTCTTTAGGTTTGGCACTGAGTGCCTGCGCAAATAAAGGCACAATCGATAAAGACGCCCAAATTACTCAAGATTGGAGTGTGGAAAAGCTTTATGCCGAAGCGCAAGACGAGTTGAACAGCAACAATTATACGCGAGCTGTCAAGTTATACGAAATTTTAGAATCCCGTTTTCCAAACGGCCGCTATGCCCAGCAGTCCCAGTTGGATACGGCGTATGCCTATTATAAAGACGATGAGCCAGAAAAAGCCTTGGCTGCCATTGCGCGCTTCCAACGCCATCATCCGCAACATCCGAATATGGACTACGCGCTGTACTTGAAAGGTTTGGTGCTTTTTAACGAAGACCAGTCTTTCTTGAACAAGCTGGCTTCTCAAGACTGGTCCGACCGCGACCCGAAAGCCAACCGCGATGCTTATCAGGCATTTGCCGAGCTGGTGCAACGTTACCCAAACAGCAAATACGCTGCCGATGCAACCGAGCGTATGGCCAAGCTGGTGGACGCTTTGGGTGGTAACGAGATATCTGTGGCACGTTATTACATGAAACGCGGTGCTTATGTCGCAGCGGCCAACCGTGCGCAAAAAATCGTCAGCCGTTACCAAAATACCCGTTACGTCGAAGAAGCTTTGGCGATGATGGAATTGGCGTACAAAAAACTGGACAAGCCGCAACTGGCTGCTGATACACGCCGTGTTTTGGAAACCAACTTCCCGCAAAGCCCGTTCTTGCAACACGAATGGCGATCTGACGATATGCCTTGGTGGCGTTACTGGCGCTAAGCGTCGGGTTGTTCAGGCATGAATAAGGCCGTCTGAAAATGATGCAGCTATGCATTTGGTTTTCAGACGGCCTTTGTTTTTAATGTTTTTTTACGTTCTCTGTAAACAGGGTGCAAAATTCGTTTTAATATGGTAAAGTCTGATTTTAATAACTCGACGGTTTGAAGCCGTTACTCAGGGGCTGTTTAAATTTAAAATCAGTTTTGTTGAAGCTGCATCGGATTTGCTGTTGATGCATTCAGGAAAATTTCAGTCGTCAGGCTGATTTGGTTTTAAATTTAATCAGCCCTTTATGTTTACAAAAAAACAGAGGTAGATTCTCATGAAGTCTTGGCAGCTTCCTGAACACGTTGCCGACGTGTTACCGACCAATGCCCGACAACTGGAAAGCGCCCGTGAGCGGCTGTTGGCTTTGTTTCGCGTGCATGGTTATGAATTGGTGCAACCGCCATTGATGGAATACAGCCATTCCTTATTGACGCATATCGATGCCGGTTTGTCTTTGAAAACCATTTTGGTCGTTGATCAGCTCAGCGGCCGTCAGCTCGGTATCCGTGCGGATATTACGCCGCAGGTGGCGCGTATTGATGCCCACTTGCTTTCTGCCAATCAAGGCATCAACCGTTTATGCTATGCTGGTTCGGTGCTTCATGCGCGGCCTGACGGATTGCTCAATATGCGCGAACCTTTGCAGGCGGGTGCGGAAATGTACGGCTTGGAAGGCATTGAAGCGGATATCGAATTGATTGATTTGATGCTGAAAAGCATGAAGATTGCCGACATGGGCGAAGTTTTGCTTTCATTAGGCCATATCGGCGTATTCCGTGCTTTGGCAAATGCCGCGCATTTGGGTGAGCAACAATCGGCAACCCTGCTGTCATCGATGCAGGACAAGGATGCTGAGGCTGTCAGCCAGTTGGTCAAAGAGTGGAAACTTGATGGCATGTGGGCAAAAGCGTTTTCACTGTTGCCCCGACTGTACGGCGGTCGTGAAGTGCTGACTGTGGCTAGAGAGAAATTACCGGAATTGTCCGCAGTCAGTGCGGCTTTGGATGAATTGCAGGCAGTATGCGATGCGTTCCCAAATCAAAAAGTGCATATCGATTTGTCGGAACTGCGCGTTGACAATTACCACACCGGCTTGCTTTACGCGGCTTATGGTTCAAATCTTCATGATGCCGTGGCACGCGGCGGCCGTTATGACGGATTGGGCGGATACTTCGGACGTGCGCGTCCTGCGGCCGGATTCAGTTTTGATTTGCGCAGCTTCATCGGCCGCCTTCCTGCTATCGGACGGGAATCCGTGGTGGCTGTCGATGTAAAGGACATGCCTGTGGCTCAAGAAGCGGTAGATGCTTTGCGCGAACAAGGACAATGTGTCGTTATCGATTACGGTATCGGCTATAACGGTTCGGAAGAGGTTACAGGCCGTCTGAAACAGGTAGACGGCGTTTGGAAAGTAATCGCTTTGAACGATTGAGTTTTATTTTGAAATTTTGTATCTGAAATAAGGTTAGATGGCTATGGCTAAAAATGTTGTCGTAATCGGTGCCCAATGGGGTGATGAAGGCAAAGGTAAGATTGTTGACTGGCTGGCGGAAGAAACCAGCGGTGTAGTACGTTTCCAAGGCGGCCACAATGCCGGCCATACTTTGGTAGTCGGTGGCAAAAAAACCATTTTGCGTCTGATTCCAAGCGGCATTTTGCATGAGACTTTGGAATGCTTCATCGGTTCAGGCGTTGTCGTTTCTCCTGAAGCATTGTTGGGTGAAATCGATGAATTGAACGCTGCCGGTGTGAAAAACGTCGAAGGCCGTCTGAAAATTGCGCCAACCTGCCCATTGATTCTGCCTTACCACATTGCGCTTGACCAAGCACGCGAAGCTTCCCGCGGTAAAAGCAAAATTGGTACAACCGGTCGCGGCATCGGCCCAGCCTATGAAGATAAAGTTGCCCGCCGCGCGATTCGCGTGGTGGACTTGTTGCACCCTGAAAAACTGGTTGAAAAACTGGAAGCTGTTTTGGCTTATTACAATGTTCAGTTGCAACACCTGCACAATGCCGAGCCGGTAAAAGTTGAAGATGTGATGGCGGTCATTGAAAAAGTTGCACCGCGCATTACGCCGATGATTACCGATGTTTCCCGTGTTTTGAACGAGAAAAACTGCAAAGGCGAAAGCCTGTTGTTTGAAGGTGCACAAGGTACGTTGCTGGACATCGACTACGGTACTTATCCGTTTGTAACTTCCTCCAACTGCTTGGCAGGTGCCGCTTCTGCCGGTGCAGGCGTAGGTCCGCAAATGCTGGATTACGTTTTGGGTATCGTTAAAGCCTATACCACCCGCGTGGGTTCCGGCCCATTCCCGACTGAATTGTTTGACGAAGTGGGCGCAGGCTTGGCTGAACGCGGCCATGAATTCGGCTCCGTAACCGGTCGTGCGCGTCGTTGTGGCTGGTTTGACGCGGCTGCTCTGAAACGCTCTATTCAAGTTAACGGCATTTCCGGCATGTGCATTACCAAGCTGGATGTGATGGACGGTATTGAAAACATCAATATCTGTGTAGGTTATGAATTGCCTGATGGCAGCAAAACCGATATTCTGCCTTGCGGCTCCGATGCGGTAGAAACCTGCAAACCGATTTATGAAACCATGCCGGGTTGGAGCGAGTCCACTTTTGGTGTGAAAGAGTACGACAAACTGCCTGAAAACGCTAAAGCTTATCTGAAACGGATTGAAGAAGTTTGCGGTGCGCCTGTGGCCATTGTTTCAACCGGTCCTGAGCGCGAAGAAACCATTGTTTTGCATCATCCGTTTGCTTAATTGATTAAGTGAATAAAAGGCCGTCTGAATTTTTCAGACGGCCTTTTATATGAAATGCAATAAAAATTCAGCCCTGAAGGATGTCTGTCTTCAGGGCTGAATTTTGTATTTTACGCTGTTTTTAAGTACGAATGTTTGGAAAGTGAGATGTAGTGCCAAGTAACAATTATTCTCATTGACGTAAATCAAGAAAAACCAAATCTGTAATTTTATTTCATAAAAACCCCTGTAAATAAATGGGTATTGATGTTATCCTTTCAGAAAATTTACAGTCTATATTTTCAATAAAATTAGGAGCTTGATATGTCAAATGCTGTTCAGCAACGTCCTGCCGCTTGGGAAGGTTTTGTCGGTGGCAACTGGGAAACCAACGTAGATGTCCGCGATTTTATTCAAAAAAACTACACGCCATATGAAGGCGATGCCTCTTTCTTGGCACCAGCAACTGAAGCCACAACCAAGCTGTGGGCGGAAGTGATGGAAGGCATCAAGGTTGAAAACCGTACGCACGAGCCGTATAAAATCGACGCGCAAATCGTCTCCGGTATTACCAGCCATGCTCCAGGCTATATCGACAAAGATTTGGAAACCATCGTTGGCCTGCAAACAGACGAGCCTTTGAAACGCTCTATCATGCCGTTTGGCGGTTTGAAAATGGTGCAAGACGCGTGCAAAGTGTACAACGTTGAATTGAATCCCGAAGTCAGCGAAATTTTCACCAAATACCGCAAGACCCACAACCAAGGCGTGTTTGACGTTTATACGCCCGACATCCGCCGTTGCCGTAAATCAGGCGTGATTACCGGCCTGCCGGATGCTTATGGCCGTGGCCGTATTATCGGTGACTACCGTCGTGTGGCATTGTACGGTATCGACTTCTTGATGAAAGACAAACTCAACCAGTTCAACTCACTGCAAGCCGATTTGGAAAACGGTGTGGACTTGGAAGAAGTGATCCGCCGCCGCGAAGAAATCAATGAGCAATATAAAGCATTGAACCAAATGAAAGAAATGGCGGCTTCTTACGGCTACGATATTTCCGGCCCTGCAAAAAATGCACAAGAAGCGATCCAATGGACTTATTTCGCCTACCTCGCTGCCGTTAAATCTCAAAACGGCGCAGCGATGTCCTTCGGCCGTGTATCTTCATTCTTGGATATTTACATCGAACGCGACCTGAAAAACGGTGTGATTACCGAAACCCAAGCGCAAGAATTCATTGACCACTTGGTGATGAAACTGCGTATGGTCCGTTTCCTGCGTACGCCCGAATACGACCAACTCTTCTCCGGCGACCCGATTTGGGCAACCGAATCCATCGGCGGTATGGGCTTGGACGGCCGTACCTTGGTAACCCGCACCAACTTCCGCGTGCTGCATACTCTGTACAACATGGGCCCGTCTCCTGAGCCAAACATCACTGTATTGTGGTCAGAACAACTGCCGCAAGGCTTTAAAGAATTCTGCGCCAAAGTATCCATCGATACTTCGTCCATCCAATACGAAAACGACGATTTGATGCGCCCTGACTTCAATAGCGACGACTACGCCATTGCCTGCTGCGTCAGCCCGATGGTGGTCGGCAAACAAATGCAGTTCTTCGGCGCACGCGCCAACTTGGCTAAAACTCTGCTGTACGCAATCAATGGCGGCGTGGACGAGAAATCTAAAGAGCAAGTTGGTCCGAAAACCGAGCCGATTATGGACGAAGTTTTGGACTACGACACTGTCTTTGAGCGCATGGACAAATTCATGGATTGGTTGGCAACCCAATACGTTACCGCGCTGAACATTATTCACTACATGCACGACAAATACAGCTACGAAGCTGCATTGATGGCATTGCATGACCGTGATGTGAAACGTACGATGGCATGCGGTATCGCCGGTTTGTCTGTGGCTGCCGACTCATTGTCCGCCATTAAGTACGCCAAAGTGAAACCGATTCGTGACGAAAATGGCATTGCCGTTGACTTCGAAATCGAAGGCGAATACCCACAATTTGGTAACAACGACGACCGCGTTGACGATATTGCTTGCGATTTGGTTGAACGCTTCATGAAAAAAGTGGCAACCCACAAAACTTACCGCAACGCCACTCCGACTCAGTCCGTACTGACCATTACTTCCAACGTTGTTTACGGTAAGAAAACCGGTAATACTCCAGACGGCCGCCGTGCAGGCGCTCCGTTTGGTCCGGGTGCAAACCCAATGCACGGTCGTGACGTCAACGGTGCAGTCGCTTCATTGACTTCCGTAGCCAAACTGCCATTTGAGTTTGCCAAAGACGGTATTTCCTATACCTTCTCCATTATTCCTGGCGCGTTGGGTAAAGACGAGTATTCTCGCGAACGCAACCTTGCCGGTTTGATGGACGGTTATTTCCACCATGAAGACGGTATTTTGGAAGGCGGCCAACACTTGAACGTCAACGTATTGAATCGCGAGACTTTGGAAGATGCGATGCACAATCCAGAGAAATATCCGCAGTTGACCATTCGTGTGTCCGGTTATGCGGTTCGCTTCAACTCGCTGACCCGCGAACAACAGCTTGACGTGATTACCCGTACATTCACAGAAACCATGTAATCCGGGTGGAGAAACAAACCGGAAGCTAAATTTGCATTTGGTTTGTTTTGAAACAAAGCTCCGAGGCCGTCTGAAATGTTCAGACGGCCTTTATTATCGTACAATCCATATAAGCAAAAACATTTTTGAGCCGAACACTATGTCCACGACTTTTGCCATTACCCCCGAGCCGGCACTGAAAGACCTTGGCCACCGTCACTATAACGGTAAAGGCATTATTCATTCGATTGAATCTTGCGGTGCTGTCGATGGTCCGGGTTTGCGCTACGTGCTCTTTTTGCAAGGCTGCCTGATGCGTTGCCTGTATTGCCATAATCGTGACACATGGGATCTTCATACTGAGCAGGCGCAGGAATTGGATGTGGCAACTGTGATGAAGCAGGTCATGACCTATCGTCATTATTTGCGTGCGACAGGCGGAGGCGTAACGGCAACCGGCGGCGAGCCGTTATTGCAATATGAGTTTGTATGCGATTGGTTTACGGCCTGTCGGGAACACGATATCCATACCTGTCTAGACAGCAATGGCTATGCTTTGCACTATGATTCGATTTTGGATGATTTGCTCGATCATACCAATTTGGTCATGCTCGACTTAAAACAAATCGATCCTGAAATTCATAAAGTGCTTGTCGGTATTCCAAATACCAAAACGCTGAAATTCGCGCGCTATCTTGCTGAACGCAATCAGCCGACGCGTGTGCGTTATGTGGTTGTTCCCGGTTATACCGATGATGAGCGGTCAGCGCATTTATTGGGCGAGTTTATCGGTGATATGGATAATGTCGAAATGGTCGAGCTCTTGCCGTATCACGAATTGGGCGCACACAAATGGGCTTTGTGCGGCGACGAATACAAATTAAAAGGCGTACATCCGCCGCCCAAAGAAACCATTCTGAAAATCAAAGAAATATTAGAGAGCTACGGAAAAAACATTATTTATTAAAACAGAAAAAGGCCGTCTGAAACGAAATAATCAGTTTCAGACGGCCTTTTCATTATTGAAAAAAATTTAAGCGTTCAATGCGGCCAAAACCTTGGCGACAACTTCTGATACTGCAACGGCTTGAGCCTGATTGTTACGGCGCTCGGCATATTCGACATTGCCTTCTTTCAATGCGCGATCGCCGATCACGATGCGGTGAGGAATACCCAACAGCTCGGAGTCATTCAGCAATACGCCTGCACGTTCGTCGCGGTCATCCAACAAAACATCCGCACCAGCAGCCAAAAGCTCGGCGTAGATTTTGTCGGCGGCTTCGCGCACGGCGTCTGATTTTTTGTAGTTCATCGGCACGATAACGACTTCAAACGGCGCCATTGCTTTGGTCCAAACAATGCCTTTTTCGTCGTTGTTTTGTTCGATGGCGGCGGCCACAACGCGGGTAATACCGATACCGTAGCAGCCCATTTCCATGATTTGGGATTTGCCGTTATTGTCCAAGAAGCTGACATTCATGGCTTGGGTATATTTGTCGCGCAATTGGAAAACGTGGCCGACTTCAATACCGCGCGCCAGTTTCAGACGGCCTTGTTCGTCAGGGCTAATGTCGCCTTCGATGACATTGCGTAAATCGACAAATTCAGGCTCGGCAGCATCTCGGCCGAAGTTGAAGCCGGTATAGTGGTAGTCGTCTTCGTTTGCGCCGATAACCCAGTCTGCGCCTTTTTCGGTGGCGAAATCGGCATAGACTTTGCCTTTGAAGTTGACAGGGCCGAGAGAGCCGCCGTTGGCGCCGAACTGTTCAATAATCGCGGCAGGGCTTGCCATGGTCAGTGGCGATTTCACGCCGGCCAGTTTTTCCGCCTTGATGTCGTTAAACTCATGGTCGCCACGCAACAGCAGCAGGACGAGTTCGCCTTCGTTTTCGCCTTCAACCACGATGGATTTGAGGGTTTGTTCAACCGGAATATTGAGGAATTCAACCAAAGACTCAATGGTTTTGACATTTGGTGTATGTACTTTGGTCAACTCGGCCTGAGCAGCGGCGCGTTCGCCTTTGAGCGGCAAGGTGGGTGCCAATTCGATATTGGCGGCGTAATCGGAAGTATCGCTGTATGCGATAACGTCTTCGCCGCTTTCAGCCAATACTTGGAATTCGTGAGAGCCGGTACCACCGATGCTGCCGGTGTCTGCGGCTACGGGGCGGAATTCCAAGCCCAGACGGGTAAAGATACGGCAGTAAGCGTCGTACATATCCTGATAGGTCGTCTGAAGCGAGGCATAGTCGGCATGGAAGGAATAAGCGTCTTTCATGACGAACTCGCGCGCGCGCATCACACCGAAGCGCGGACGCACTTCATCGCGGAATTTGGTTTGGATGTGATAAAAGTTTTTCGGCAGTTGTTTGTAGCTGTTGACTTCTTTGCGCACGATGTCGGCAATCACTTCTTCACAAGTCGGACCCATACAGAAATCACGGTCATGACGGTCTTTCAGGCGCAGCAGTTCTTTACCGTAAAACTCCCAGCGGCCGGATTCCTGCCACAGCTCGGCAGGTTGTACCACCGGCATCAGCAGCTCCACGCTACCTGCGCGGGCCATTTCTTCACGCACGATATTTTCAACTTTGCGCAATACGCGCAGACCCATCGGCATCCAAGTATAAAGACCGGATGCGTTGGCTTTGATCAAGCCGGCACGAATCATCAGCTTGTGGCTGGCAAGTGCGGCTTCGGCAGGGGCTTCTTTAAGGGTAGAAATGAAGAACTGGGAGGCTTTCATGGCGTATTTTTCTTTCTTAAAAATAAGTGCGTATTGTAACGCAAAATGTATGGCCGCGTGTCTTTTGAATGGCATCTGATGAAATCGGCCGTTGTTTTACGCAGCTTTTGATTCGGGGTGATTTTTAGGGATGTCAACCCTAATTTATGCACAAAGCCGCATAACCTTGTTTTACCTATAAATTTTCACTGTATGATTATAGTAAAATCTTATAAATATAACCACTTGATTTTATTATATTTTATTTGATTAAATTTTAGTCAATTTAAGACTTGGTTTGTTCCTAAAGAAAATTTTACGATTACCCAAAGCTTATCAACAGATTTATCCACAGAGATTGTGTATAGATTTTAAATGCTGTCGGCGTAATGATTTCGCATGATTGGCAAGCCTTGTTTAAAGCAGATTGGGTTGCCTTAAAAAGATGGGGCAACAACACGATGAGCAGGTTTTGCGCTAACATTCTGCTCATTGTTGTTTCCTTACAAGGAATAAAATGAAAAATTCAGAATTGCATTTGCTGGAACGCAGAAAGATGTTTAACGGGTATCAGGAACGGTACCGCCATTTTTCTCAAACCTGCCGGACGGATATGGTATTTGATGTCTATCTGCCGCCACAAGTCTTAAAAGGCTATCCCGCGCCTGTTTTATATTTTCTTTCCGGCTTAAATAGTGATGGTTCTGAATTGGTTCAACAAAGCGGGATCCAACGTTTTGCGGCGCAATGGAATATTATCGTGGTTTTCCCGGATACCTCGCCACGCGGTCGGCATGTTGCCGACAGTGAGGAACATTATCTTGGACAGGGCGCCGGATTTTATGTCAATGCAACTGAAGCACCTTGGGCGCAGCATTACCAAATGGAAAGCTATATCAGCCAAGAATTGCCTGATTTGATCGAGCATCATTTTCCGGTAACGCAAGAGCGCAGCATTGCAGGTTTCAGCATGGGCGGGCATGGTGCGCTGCAGTTGGCTTTGAAGCATCCCGGCCGATATGCTGCGGTTTCAGCCTTTGCGCCTTTATGTCATCCTATCGATACGGAAGGCGGCAGGCAGGCGTTTTCGGCTTATTTGGGCCAAAACGTGGAAACGTGGAAACGCTATGACAGTACAGAGCTGCTTCAGACGGCCTCGCATAAATTGCCTGTTTTGATTGATGTCGGCAGTGAAGATGCTTTGTATCCTGAAGTCCTGCAACTGGAAGGGTTTGTCCGCTCAGCACGCGAAAAAGGTTTCAATATCCAATATAAAGTACGCCCGGGCTATGGGCATGACTATTTCTTTATTGCCAGCTTTATCGATTCGCATATTGAGTTTCATGCTCAGGCATTGGGGCTTTAAGCAGTATTGAATAAAAGGCCGTCTGAAATCCGATTAATGGTCGGATTTCAGACGGCCTTTTATTTGGTCTTTAACCTTTAATTTCAGACAGACTTATTCCTCAGGACGTTCGCCGTCGGTGTCGTCCAATTTGCCTTCGGTAATATCGACATTGATACCGACTGCCGCACGGATTTTGGCATCGATTTCGTTGGCGATATCAGGGTTTTCTTTCAGCCAAACGCGTACATTGTCTTTACCTTGGCCGATTTTTGCGCCGTTGTAGCTGTACCATGCGCCGGATTTTTCAACGATGTCATGTTTGACGCCCAAGTCGATCAATTCACCTTCCCAGCTAATGCCTTCGCCGTAAAGAATATCGAATTCGGCTTGACGGAACGGAGGGGCAACTTTGTTTTTGATGACTTTGACTTTGGTTTCGTTACCAATCACGTCATCGCCTTTTTTAATCTGACCGGTACGGCGGATGTCGAGGCGGACAGAGGCATAGAATTTGAGCGCGTTACCGCCGGTTGTGGTTTCAGGGCTGCCGAACATCACGCCGATTTTCATACGGATTTGGTTAATGAAAACAACCAATGTATTGGTGCGTTTGATGTGGCCGGTCAGTTTGCGCAGGGCTTGGCTCATCAGGCGGGCTTGCAGGCCGACGTGGCTGTCGCCCATTTCGCCTTCGATCTCGGCTTTAGGCACAAGTGCGGCTACGGAGTCGACAACGACCATATCGATACCGCCGGAGCGTACCAAGGTATCACAGATTTCCAATGCCTGTTCGCCGGTATCCGGTTGGGAGAGATAGAGTTCTTCAACTTTTACGCCGAGTTTGCGGGCGTAAATCGGGTCAAAAGCATGCTCGGCATCGATGAATGCGCAGATGCCGCCATTTTTTTGGCATTGGGCAATGGCTTCGAGACAGAGTGTAGTTTTACCGGAGGATTCCGGGCCGAAAATTTCAACCACGCGGCCGCGGGGCAGGCCGCCGACGCCGAGTGCTAAGTCCACGCCGAGGGAGCCGGTGGAAATAACATCAAGGTTTTCTTCCTGTTGGCTGCCGTCCATTTTCATGATGGAGCCTTTGCCGAAGTTTTTTTCGATTTGGGCAAGGGCTGCGGCTAAGGCTTTGCTTTTTTCGTCTGACATGTTTTCTCTCCGAAAGGAAATATGAATCGCTAAGAATTTATTTAGCTATTATCGCACAAATTAAGAAAAAGTATAGTTTTATTTTTATTTTTCAGACGGCCTGTGTTTTTTGTATGCAACAGGCCGTCTGAAATGTTGAATAATCAATCAGTTGGTCAATGATGCAAAAACTTGGAAATAGTCGGGGAAAGTTTTATGCGTACATTTCGGGTCGTTGATGATGACGGGGACGCCCAAAAGCGAAACCAGCGAGAAACACATGGCCATGCGGTGGTCGTCGTAAGTGTCGATAACGGCATCGGGGGTAAGCGTTTCGGGCGGCGTAATATGGATGGCTTCGGCTTCTTCGATGACGTCTGCGCCCAGTTTGCGCAGTTCGGTTGCCATGGCGGCGATACGGTCGGTTTCTTTGACGCGCCATGAGCCGATATTGCGCAGGGTGCAGGGTTGTTTGGTGGCCAGCGCAACAATGGCCAAGGTCATGGCCGCATCAGGAATATGGTTGGCATCTAAATCAAAAGCCTGAATCTTGCGCTCGGCAGGACGGGAAATTTCTACAAAATTTTCGCCCCAAATGACATCTGCGCCGATTTTTTCCAATTCACGCGCAAAGGCAACGTCGCCTTGAATACTGTGTGCGCCGATGCCGGTTACGCGGATGGGTGTACCGGCAATCAGGCCTGCGCCCAAGAAATAAGACGCGCTGGAGGCATCGCCTTCTACATATAAATGTTCGGGCGCATGATATTTGGCACCGGCCGGGATTTTAAATACACGGTAGTCTTCATTGATGATGTCCACACCGAACTGCGCCATCAGCTTGAGCGTGATGTCGATATAAGGTTTGGAAATCAACTCGCCTACCATGTGGATTTCAAATGCTTGTCCCGTCAAGGGCAAAGCCATCAGCAGGGCGGTCAGGAATTGGCTGGAAACATTGCCTTTAATCGGAATAACGCGCTCGCCGTTGTCTTGGCGTTTGCCGATCTGAAGAGGCGGATAGTTTTCATTGCCCAGATATTGTACGTCCGCTCCGGCAATACGCAACGCGTCGACCAAATCGCCGATAGGGCGTTCGTGCATACGCGGTACGCCATGCAGATGATAGTCGCCGCCCAAAACGGCAAGTGCGGCAGTCAAGGGGCGGAATGCCGTACCGGCATTGCCTAAAAACAAATCGGAGGATTGGTTGGGAAAGCGGCCGCCGGCACCATGAACTTTCAGACGGCCTTCAGGTAAAGATTCAATTTGCACGCCGAGTTTGTCGAGTGCTTCAAGCATTCGGTCGGTATCGTCGGATTTGAGCAAAGAATGGATTTCGCAAACGTTGTCGGAGAGTGCTGCCAAGAGCAGCGTGCGGTTGCTGATGCTTTTGGAACCGGGCAGGGCAACGGTGGAGGGCTTGAGTGTGGAAGCGGGCAGGCGGATGGATTCGGTCATTGGTTAGGATTTCAAATTGTAGACAAAACGATATTATACGCAGGCAAAGGCCGTCTGAAAAATGGAAGTGGCGTTGCAGGCAAGAAAAGCCGGACTCTTTTTGAAAGTCCGGCTTTGGGATGCTCGATATTTTAATGGTTAACCTAAAATATGCATTAACTAGTCAATGTTGAACGTACCTTCGTCAAAGCGGAATTCGCTGACTGAGGGGATTTTTTGACCTTGGACGTCGGTATGGATGTCGGCATATTGGTGGTCGATGGTGATGAGGTCGTTGTGATTGTTTTCGCCACGAATGGTGATGTTCCAAGTCGTGCCGTCTTTTTCGTTGACCGTTTCGAGCGACAGATCCGAGAGGGAAATGCCAGCGCCGAATTGGATGGCGTTTGTGCTGTGATGGTCGAAAATGGTGTCATGGCCTTCGCCGCGATTGAATACGTAGGTATCGTTACCGGCTTCGCCGTGCAATATATCGTCCCCTAAGCCACCAAACAGTGTGTCGTTGCCTGCGCCGCCGTGAAGGATGTCGTTGCCTGCTTCGCCCAACATAGTATCGTTACCGGAGCCGCCATACAGCGTGTCGTTGTCTAATCCGCCGTTCAGATGGTCATTGCCACCGCCTCCGTAGAGAATATCGCTGCCGGCATCGCCGTTGATGACATCGTCGCCGGTGCCGCCGGACAATTTGTCATTGCCGCTGCCGCCGTGAATCTCATCATTACCCCGGTTGCCGTAGATGATGTCTTCGCTTTCAGTACCTTTGATATGGTCGTCGGCGTGGGTGCCGTTGAATGTGGTTTTGCCGTCGGCAAAGGTTTGGCTGACGCTTGCCTGCCCTAAATTGCTGACATAAAGCATATCCCAGACATCCAGGCTCGGGACGGTGACTTCCAGTGCCACCGGTTTGCCGTTTTCATAGATGACGGAAGATTCCAATGTGTGCATGGATATATCGTCTGAGTCGGGGGAAGCCAGTTGTACGATGGCTTGCTCGGCCTGTTCTGCGCTGATTTCCATATCAAACGGGATTCTGACTTTAGGGTTGTCGAGTTTCAGCGTGTGGTGGTTGGAGCTGTTCCAATTGGTGTCTTTGTCGAGGCCTGCGAGATTGATTAATTGGACAACTCGGCCGCCGTCTGCGGTGGCCTTGGTCCATGTATAAACTTTGCCTCCTTCGCCTGAAGTGGAAGTCATGTCATAGCCGTCGGATGCTACGATGGAGGCATGACTGTCTTTGAGTTCAACCAAGCCTTCGCCGCGAAGCAGCTCCTCATAGGCGGTAATGAATTGTTGATAGTTGAATTCTGATTTGGCCAGGGTTTCGTTGGTTTTGAGCGTCTGAGCGGGATAGTATGGATCTTGCAAAATACCAAAACCATGTGCGTTTTTATCCGGGAGGTTGTTTAATGCGGCAACAGTCATGTGGTAGCCGCCACTCGCTGCGATAACGGCATCGACCAGCAATTCGTTGTCCGGATTGAGTTCGGAAGAATTATCTTCCGGGTGGGTACCTTTTCGAGTATAGGCGGCAATAATCGGGGAAACGTGATTGTAATCGTACAGACGGCCTACCAAGCGTTTAAGCTCGGCATAGTTGTGGTTTTCATAATGGGTATTTCCGGCTGTATCTTTAAAATCGCGCGGCCAGATTTCTGAGTAAGGAACATCCATGCCGGTGGTGGATAAGACATCGGCCCTGCCTGTGCTGATGTCGTTGATCATATAAGTTTGACCGTAATCGTGTAACTTTTCCGCAGCCGCGGCTGACAAATCGTCATAACCGTCAGACATTCTGAAGTTTTCAGTCTTTTGGCCATTTTGTATTTTGTAAACGAGGTTATCACCCATGGTATCGGCCTGCCAGCCGTCAAAGCCGCCTGTTTTCAGGGCTTTGATCATGGTGTTGACGATATAGTTTTGCCAGCTTTTGTCGGCAGGATCGACGAATTGTTGTACGGATGTTTTGGTCTCTGCACCGGCTTTGCCGAAGTTGGAATGCTCTTGGGCATTGTAGAGTTTGACATTATTTAAAATTTCTTTGATGGCCGGATTATCGAGTTCGTCATTGGAGGCGGCGTTAAGCATATTGTAGAGCATGGCACTGCCGCCTTTTTCGTGAATTTTGTTCACGAGGTTTTTAATCAGCAGGGTATCGATTTGGGGAGGGTTGGGTTGGCCGTTGTCGACAGCCCAAGTCGCCCATTCTTGCTTGAAGCTGTTGACATTTGGAAATGGATTGGAGGTTGTGTCGTACACATCATAGAAGAAATAATTGTTGATGTGCATTTGTGCCAGCTGATCGATATTGTTTTGATAGCCTTCGAGCTGGTCATTGGTCATGGCGTTGTTTCGTTCTGCCGAATTATCGTTAGATCCTGCCACTACGCCATAGCGGGGAAAAATAGTCCAGTCGTCTTCGACAGACAATCCCAGTGTTTTGCTGGTGTGGTTGCCGGTGTTGTCAACGGTTTCTACTTTGACGACGTAGCCTGAATTGGGTGAAAAAATATCGGAAGAGAGTTTGACGGAGGTTGAGTTCAGATGATCCAATTTTTGGATTTCCGTACCCAAATGGCTGACGGTGACAGAGGTGATTTTGTCTGTCGCATTGGAGATGTTCAGAATAACATCATCGCCGTTGGTATAGGCTACCTTGTTAAAGAGAATAGTCGGTAAAGGGGCTGTTTTTGCTTCAGTTGTCATGCTGTATATTCGCTTCTAAATATTATATTTTGAAATTACCTTAATAAATCAATATCACTTAAGTTGTTGATATGAATAATTGTTAAGACTTTTTAGTAGGCAGAGCGGAAAATAAGTTCCCCGTTTGATAGCAAATATCTAAAATAATTCGGTTTGTGATTGAAATTTAAAAATGCTGTCTGAATGTTTTGTTATTCAAAAGACGGTTTTTTGCAGGTATATAACCAAACACCATAAGAAAATCAGAAACCATTCTTTCCTATTTTTTCAGACGGCCTTTAATATCGGCGGACAATCATTGATAAAGTAAGAGCACGACTATGAGCCATTATCCGTTGTTTGCCGATTTGAAAAACCGCCCTGTTTTACTGGCAGGTGCGGGTAAGGTTGCCGAGCGTAAGGCGGAAAGCCTGTTGTCTGCCGGAGCGCGCGTGCGTGTTGTTGCGGAAACTTTGAATCCGCAGTTTCAGCAATGGGCGGCTGAAGGGAAAATAGTTTGGCTGGGTGGCTTGTTTGAAGAAGCCATGCTGGACGAGGTGTATTTCGTTATTGCGGCGACGGATAATGGCATGTTTAACCGCCGTGTTTTTGAAGCGGCGGAACGACGGGTGAAATTGTGCAATACGGTGGATACGGCGGACTTGTGTTCGTTTATCGTGCCTGCCGTGGTGGATAGGGGGCCATTGAAGATAGCCATATCCAGCGGCGGTACTGCGCCTGTATTGGCGCGTAAATGGCGGCAGATTATTGAAACATTGATTCCGCTGCATACGGGCACGATGGCGCGTATTGCCGGTAAATGGCGCGAAAAGGTTAAACAGACTATTCATCATGTCGAACGACGCCGTTATTTTTGGGAAAAGTTGTTCGACAGCCGTTTCAGTATTTTTGCGGCTCAAAACAATATCGAGGCGGCAGAACGTGAATTGATCACGCAGTTAAACCGGGAAACGCCGTTTGGCGGCGAAGTGGTTTTGGTGGGCGCAGGGCCGGGAGATCCGGGCTTGCTGACCATACATGCTTTGCAGGCGATACAGGCTGCGGATACCGTGTTTTACGATGCTTTGGTGTCGGATGAGATTTTGGCGATGGTGCGTAAAGATGCGGTGAAAATCAGCGTGGGTAAACGTGCTGGTGCGCACCATGTTCAGCAGGAAGAAACCAACCGTCTATTGGTTGAACACGCTCAAAAAGGCGAGCGTGTGGTAAGGTTGAAAGGCGGCGATCCTTTTGTGTTCGGTCGCGGCGGGGAGGAAGTGCAAACCCTGCATCAGGCCGGGATTGCCTACCGCATTGTGCCGGGTATTACTGCCGCGCTTGGAGCTACTGCTTATGCCGGTATTCCGTTAACCCATCGCGATTGTGCCCAAGGTGCTTTATTTGTAACCGGCCACAGCAAACACGAGGGCAGTCAGCCCGATTGGCAGACTTTGGCTTTAAGCCGCCAAACGTTGGTAATCTATATGGGCACGCTTAAAGCGGCTGAGATTGCGGAAAAGCTGATGGCTTATGGCAGGCAGCCTTCTACACCTGTTGCCGTGATTTCCAATGGGACTTTACCGCATCAAACCGTGCGGACAGGCCGTCTGAAAGATTTGGGCTTGTTGGCTGCCGAAGCAGAACGTCCGGCTTTAATGGTAATTGGCGAAGTGGTTGCCCTGCGCGATGAGATGAAATGGTTTGGAGAATTTGTCGAATGCTATGAAGAAGCTGCATAAAGAGGATTGATCAAACAAGGCCGTCTGAATATTGGTTTTCAGACGGCCTTGCCTTATTTAAAAGCTTGGCAATATTGCTGATAACGTTCTGCCAGTCCATATAGGATGATTGCTGTCAGCCCCCAGATGTCGTAGTGTCGGAAAGGCAGGGCGGGGAGGGCGAGGGTTTGATTGTTGTGATGAAGATGACGGTATGAGTAGTTTTGCAGGTTTAAGGTGAAGTCCAAAGGCAGATAAAAAATTTCTGCTACTTCATCGGGATTTGCTTTGGGGTTGACGGGCTGGGTGCAAATTGCCGGAACAGGCGTAACACGGTAGCCGGAAGGTGTGTCATAAAAGGGTAGCGGCGCAAAAGTCTGCCATGCGGCAATCGGAATGGCGGTTTCTTCGTAAGCTTCTCTTAACGCCGTTGCCGTTAGGCTGTCGTCTTGGGCATCTTTGCGGCCGCCGGCAAAGGCGATTTGTCCGGTGTGTTGCCTTAAGGTCTCGGCCCTTTTGGTCAGTAAAATTTGCCACGCTCCTTCATGCAAGGCGATGCCGACCAAAACGGCTGCTTCTTTGACCGTTTTAGTGGTAACTAATTGATTGCGCTCTGCTTGCATACGGCTGCTGAAGCGTGAAGCTTGAGTTAGGAAATGGATAAGGTGGTCGGTATTCATTTTTGGCGCTGATCGTTTTATGCAGATGAGGATTACACAAGGTTTACGGTTACCGTGTCAACAAAATAGGGTGCGTGTGTTACAGTTATGCCTGAATGATAAATAAAGCTTTGCGTCTGTTCTGCAAGTGCTTAGGCCGTCTGAAAATGTCGGCAGGTTCTCAAAAAGGATAGTTATGTTGTTTTCCCCATCCCGTATTCGAGTGGCAGCTGCGGCTGTCATGATGTTGTTTGTTACACAAACTTTTGCCGCGCCCGGCGATTCAAATGCAGTTTTTGAATCGGCTAAGATTATTAAAAAGAAAAGCCGTACCGACCGTTTTTCTCCCGAAGAGCGCGAGCAGGAGCGGATACGTCTGTTGGGTATACAAAACCGTACATCTCAGGTTTTCACTTTGTTAAATTCAGAACTGGCCCTGCAAAAGGGTGATGCAGCTTCTGCGTTGTTTACTTATATTTTAACGTTGCATCGCACCAAATCTCCCGAAGTGGCCGAACGCGCTTTGGAGATGGCGGTTTCGTTAAACGCATTTGAACAGGCTGAAGCCATTTACCAAAAATGGCGCGAAATCGAGCCGGAGCCTGGTGAAACACAAAAGCGTATGACTTGGTTGCGCAATTTGCTGCTGGGTAAAGCCGATAAGAATTTGAGCGGATTGGACAAGGTAATTGCCGGCGGTAGTGAAGATGAGCAAAAGCGCGTGTTCCTGCTTTTAGCACAAACCGCAGCACAACAGCCGAATCTGACCAGCGATGCGGTTAAACAGGTGCATAAAACGGCCTTGAATTATAAAGACTTTCCAGAAGCGGCGATTGCGGATGCAATTTTTAGTGCAAAAGACGGTCAAAAGAAACACGCCATTGCGGCATTGCAGCGATTGGCCAAGTTGGACAACGAAATTTTGCCGCCGACTTTTGTGACGTTGCGGCTGATGGCGCAACGGCATCCTGATATTTTGGACGGCTTCTTCAAAGAGACAGACACCAAAACCTTATCTCCGATTTGGCAGGAATTGGACATCGCCAATTTGATCGCCCATGGTCAAAATGATAAGGCCTTTAAGCGTTTGCAGACTTTATTGGAAGAAAATCCCAACCCTGATTTGTATATTCAGGCTGCCTTATTGTCAGCGAGCAAGACAGAAAATATTTCTGCGGTAAACAGCTATCTGGAAAAGGCTTATAAAGCTGGCACGGAAGAGCAGCGCAGCCGTGCAGCGTTGATTGGTGCGGTTTCATATAATGATGTAGAAGAATTGGCCAAAGCCAAACAATGGCTGGATAAGGTAACGGCTACGGCTTATACGTTTGATAAAACCATTTTGGCTGCTTCTATCGAAGCCAAACAGGGCAACCATAAAGAGGCTTGGGCTTTGGTACAACGCGCACAAAAAATGCCCGAGCAAAGAGGACGTTATTTTGAAGTTAAGGATTTGTTGAGTACGGCTTTGTTCGTATTGTCTAAAAATACCAATCTTCAAGAATCGTTGAACGCTTTGAACAGCTTGGTAAATTCCACCGAAAAATCCTTGAAAACCCAAGCTTCTCCGGAGCTGCTTGCCAATGTGCTGTATCAGCGTTCGATGGTGTATGAGAAGCTGAATCAGCCAGGCAAGGCGATTGCCGATTTGCGCCGAGTTGTTGAGTTGTATCCGGACAATCCGCATGGTTGGAATGCTTTGGGCTATACCTTGCTGTCCAACGGCAAGGATTTGGACGAGGCTTTCAAAATGGTTCAGATGGCCTATCAAATGGATCCGGAAAGCGCAGCCATTAATGATAGTGTAGGCTGGGCATATTATCTTAAAAGCGATGCCCAAATGGCTTTGCCGTATATCCAATATGCCTATGGAAAAGAACCTGAAGCCGAAGTCGCCGCACATTTGGGCGAAGTCCTATGGACGCTTGGAGACCAAGACAAGGCCAAAGAAATCTGGAATGACGGCTTGAAACGTGGAAGCAATCTCCGAGTATTAAAAGAGACAATGTCCAAATTCGGTATAACGCCCAGCAAACCGCATACTCAAAAACACAAATAAAACCCAAAGGCCGTCTGAAAGCGTTTGATTTCAGACGGTCTATGAAGGAATATCCATGAATTTAAAACGATTATCATCGGTTGCAGCCTTATTGCTTTTAGCTGCCTGTGCGCAGCCAAACTTACCTCAGCAAAACAGTTGGCAAGCAGCAGAGCAGGTGCAGGATTTTAGCGCAGACGGTCGTTTGGCTGTCAAAGTGGAAGGAAAAGGCTCTTATGCCAATTTCGATTGGACTTATCAGAACGCGGTTCAAACCATTGATGTGAATACCCCATTGGGCAATACCGTAGGCCAGCTGTGTCAAGACAGTGAAGGTGTATTGGCGGTAGACAGTAAGGGTAAGGTTTATCAGGCGGAAACTGCTGAGGAATTGAGCAGACAGCTTTTGGGCTTTGCTTTGCCGGTACAATATTTGCATATTTGGGCAGATGGTAAACGCGTTGCCAATGCGCCATACAAAATCCTGCCTGATGGACGTCTGGAGCAGTTTGACTGGACGATATCGCGCACTTTAAATAGTTCAGGACAGCCCAAAACGCTTCAACTTGAAAATGCCAAGTTTAATATCCGCTTGGTGTTTGACACGGTAAACCACTCTTTGGATAAGAATGGACAAACCCGATGCGCAGCACGCAAATAGAGGATGCCATGTCTGTTTCAGAGGAAATCCAAGCCTTTCCTGCGCCGGCTAAATTAAATTTGGATTTGAGGATTACCGGCCGCAGGAGCGATGGTTATCATAATTTGGAAAGTATTTTCTGTTTGATCGGCTTATATGATACCGTTCATCTGAAAATCCGTACTGATGGGCAGATTATTCTGCATACGCCGGTCGAAGGGCTTGAACCTGAGCAAGACTTAACTTATCGGGCGGCTAAATTATTACTGCCATATGCAAGCGTAGCGCACGGTGTCGAAATCTGGTTGGATAAAGTGATTCCAACCGGAGGCGGATTGGGCGGCGGAAGCTCTGATGCAGCCACGGTTTTAATGGTTTTAAACCAATGGTGGCAATGCGGTTTGAGTAGGCAGCAACTGATTGATTTAGGCGTAAGTCTTGGTGCAGATGTTCCTTTTTTTATTTTTGGCAGAAGTGCTTTTGCCAAAGGTGTGGGTGAGAAGCTGGCTGAAATAGATGTCCCTAAACAATGGTATGTTATCGTTAAGCCCCCCGTCCATGTGGCAACAGTTAAAATTTTTGCACATGAAGGCTTGACACGGGATTCCAAACCCAGCATAATGCCGACTTTCCAATCGTTACAGCCGTTTCAAAATGATATGCAGGCGGTTGTATTTCAGGAATATCCTGAAGTTTGGAAGGCTTATGTTGAGTTATCCCAATATGGTCATGCATTAATGACCGGTTCTGGGGCTTGTTTGTTTATAGCAAGTGAATCTCATCAAGAAGCAAATACAATTTACCAACAGGTTTCTCAATCATATGAAGCTTATTGTGTGGAAGGGTTAGATATTCATCCGCTGTTTCATATGATTTAGTAAGTTGGGGAGTCGTCAAGCGGTTAAGACACTGGATTTTGATTCCAGCATGCGAAGGTTCGAATCCTTCCTCCCCAGCCAAACCCTTTGTTGGGGAGTCGTCAAGCGGTTAAGACACTGGATTTTGATTCCAGCATGCGAAGGTTCGAATCCTTCCTCCCCAGCCAACACCCTTTATTGGGGAGTCGTCAAGCGGTTAAGACACTGGATTTTGATTCCAGCATGCGAAGGTTCGAATCCTTCCTCCCCAGCCAAATAAAAGCGTGTAAGTTTTCTTACACGCTTTTTTATGCTCAGAGCGCAATAACGCTGAAAAACTTTTTTTTACCCGTCTTTACGCGTATAATCGCATAATTAGTGTCTTAGACATAGGGCAAAGGGAAGCGTAATGTTTTCTGAGCGTAAATCAAATCTAGAATCAGGTGAAGATATGGCTGCTTATGACAGTTTAATGGTGTTTACCGGTAATGCAAATCCGGAATTGGCACAACGTGTTGTCAAACATTTGGATATTTCACTCGGTGAAGCCACCGTTTCCAAATTCTCTGATGGCGAAGTAGCCATTGAATTGTTGGAAAATGTGCGTGGTCGCGATGTGTTTATTTTGCAACCTACCTGCGCGCCAACCAATGATAACCTGATGGAAATTTTGACTATGGCCGATGCACTCAAACGTGCTTCTGCCGGTCGTATTACTGCCGCGATTCCTTACTTTGGCTATGCGCGTCAAGATCGTCGTCCTCGCTCTGTTCGTGTACCGATTTCTGCTAAATTGGTAGCGAATATGTTGTACTCCGCAGGTATCGACCGCGTATTGACTGTTGACTTGCATGCCGACCAAATTCAAGGTTTCTTTGATATTCCGGTAGATAATATTTACGCTACCCCGATTTTGTTGAACGACATTAAACAACAACGTATCGACAATCTGACTGTTGTCAGTCCTGATATCGGTGGTGTTGTACGTGCACGTGCTGTTGCTAAATCTTTAAATGCTGATTTGGCCATTATCGATAAACGCCGTCCTAAAGCCAACGTGGCTGAAGTGATGAATATCATTGGCGATATTCAAGGCCGTACTTGCTTGATCGTAGATGATATGATCGATACGGCAAACACCTTGTGTAAAGCGGCTGTAGCCCTGAAAGAGCGCGGTGCAGAACGTGTACTGGCATACGCTAGCCATGCAGTATTCTCCGGTGAAGCAGTGAATCGAATTGCTTCTTCCGAAATTGACCAAGTAGTTGTGACAGATACGATTCCGTTGTCTGAAGCAGCTAAAAAATGTGAACGCATCCGTCAAGTTACCATTGCCGGTTTGCTGGCTGAAACGGTACGCCGTATTAGCAATGAAGAATCCGTCTCATATCTTTTCAATGAAGATGTGATGATTGGCGGCATGTTGCTGCCATAACCCGATGTCGTCTTAAGCTGGTCGCGGCCGATGACGACGATTTTATCTAAATTGGAGTATTAAACATGACTTACGAAATTCAAGCCTCTGTTCGCGAAGCCCAAGGCACTGGTGCGAGCCGCCGCCTGCGTCGCGAAGGCCAAATCCCTGGCATTCTGTATGGTGAAGGTCAAGAGCCTGTTGCTATCGCTGTAGACCACAAAACTGTATTCTACGCATTGGAAAAAGAATCTTTCCATACTGCTTTGATTAAACTGTCTTTGAACGGTGAAACTAAAGACGTTATCGTGCGTGACTTCCAAATGCACCCATTCCGTCGCGAAGTTCAACACATCGACTTCCAAGCTGTAAAAGCTGATCAACCTGTACGCATCCGCGTTCCTCTGCACATTGTTAACGCTGAAAACTCTCAAGCTGTTAAATTGCAAGGTGGCCGCGTATCTCTGTTGAACACTTCTGTTGAAGTAGTTGCTTTGCCTGCAAACATTCCTGCTTTCTTGGAGTTGGATTGTGCATCTGTAGTTGCTGGCGACATTCTGCACTTGTCAGACATCAAATTGCCAGAAGGTGTTGAAAGTGTTTCTCTGAAACGTAATGAAAACCTGGCTGTTGCTACTGTTACTGGTAAAAAACGCTAATAGGTAGTTAATATAAGAAAACCGTATCAGATAAATCTGATACGGTTTTTGTTTTACATATAAAATCATTTGCCATAATAAAACTTAGGCAAATGCAGCAGCATATGTACTTTATAAGATTGAAGCAATTTCATTGCGAAGTTTATTAAGAAAGCGGCCATGCCGTACCCATTGTGCGGCCGATTCATAATCCTGTTGTTCAAATGCTTGTTGTAAATCTTGATATAGGTTGCTTTGTACTTCTTGGATTTCTTGATCCAGCGCTCGGATGGCATCATGGTTTTGTTCCATTTGTGCATCCATCAATGTTTCCCGCCATTCCATCTGCTGCATGAGGAATTCTGGTGAAAACGAAGTGTGTTCAGGTGCATCAGCATCGATATTTTGGCTTTTCAAGAGATAAGCGGCTCGATCAATAGGGCTTTTTAATGTGCGGTAGGCGTCATTAATTGTAGAAGACATCATAACGGCTTGTTTCTGCTCAAAAGCTGAAGCAGAAGCAAATTTATCGGGATGAAAACGGGCAGCTAAAGCTCGATAGATCTGTTCGAGTGCTTCGGTATCAATATTGAAAGATGGCTCAAGCTGAAAGAGGTTGAAGTATTGAGACATGATATCAAAGGAAAAAATCTAAAGAAGAGGATTATTTTACGATATAATCCAGAAACTGTTTATACGAAAGGAAAACAATATGACCGGTAAGGTGCAACACAATAAAGGCAAAATACGAGACAATGCCTTAAAAGCCTTAGTCAAATCTGATTTGTTCCGACACAAAGTAGAACGAAAAAGAAAAGGCAAGGGTAGCTATAATAGGCAAGAAGCCAAAAAATGGCGGGATGGTTTTGATACTTTCTCGCCATTTTTGATATTTTAAACGTGGAAGCTCTCGCCACAGCCGCAGGAATCTTTAACGTTTGGGTTTTCAAATTTGAAACCTTCCTGTAATCCTTCTTTGGTGTAATCGACTTGCGTGCCGTCTAGATAAACCAAGCTTTTCGGATCGATATAAACGCGTGCGCCGTGTTCTTCAAAAATCAGGTCATCCTCGTTCACTTCATCGACAAATTCAAGGTTGTATGCCATGCCTGAGCAGCCGCTGGTTTTCACACCCAAGCGCACGCCCAAACCTTTACCGCGTTTGGTCAGGTAGCTGTTGATGTGTTTGGCTGCGTTTTCTGTGATGGTAATCATGCTTTTTTCCTCATTTCGCAATCATTTTCTGTTTTGTCTGCTTTTTTATTTCAGATGGCCTCTTGAACTATCAGGCCGTCTGAAAACGCTGTTTTGCCCACTCTATTGCGGCAGTAATGGCAGCTTTGGCCTGCGGACTATTTTTCCAACAGGTTGAGCCGGTTAATTGTGCGCCCTGTTCCAAAATATCGTCTAAATCCGCAACCTCCAGAGTGGCAATATCATCAATCCCATTTGCTGCAAACGCTGCAATATGGTTTTACCTATTCCTTTGACAGCAAGTAGGGATTGGATTTCTTCATCGGTAAAAGGCATATCGTCTTCTTTGATTTTGCAGGTACTGGCGCACTTATATGGCAAGTTGGGCCTATCAAGCCGATTTAGACATTAATGTCTGCAAACTAAGTATCTGGCAAACAAGGTTATTTGTTTTCCTGACGTTTGCGATAGTCGGCAACGGCTGCTTTTACCGCATCTTCAGCCAAGATGGAGCAGTGGATTTTTACCGGCGGCAGCTCCAATTCTTCGGCGATTTCGCTGTTTTTGATTGCCAGCGCGTCATCCAAGCTTTTGCCTTTTACCCACTCGGTAATCAGGCTGGAAGAAGCGATAGCAGAGCCGCAGCCGTAAGTTTTAAATTTTGCATCTTCGATAATACCCTCATTGTTTACTTTGATTTGCAGACGCATTACGTCACCGCAGGCCGGTGCACCGACCATGCCGGTACCGACAGATTCGTCGTTTTTGTCGAAAGTACCGACGTTGCGGGGGTTTTCGTAGTGGTCGATTACTTTATCGCTGTATGCCATGATGTGGTTTCCTTTGTGTTTTTAGTGGTGTAAATGGTTTGTTTACGAATATTCAGACGGCCTGAAGTTTAGATTTTGCACGCGCCGCCTTCGCAGCCGTCATCATTCTCTGAATCAACGCCGCCTTCTACGGTAACGCCGTCAAAATCTTCGAGCAGGTTGTCGAGATTGTCGAGGTCGAGTTCTTGTTCGTCCATGGGTTTGTATCCTTAATTTGAAGATTGTGGCTTTTAGGTCGTCTGAAAAGGTATATTTTTAGAGTTTCAGACGTCCTTTTTAATGTCTAAGTTGATTATCTATTACAGTTGTTTTATCAGCCATTTATAAAGGCACATTCTAAAATTGTTTGGGGTTTTCCGTTAACATTAATCGGTTTTAGTTTTGCTTGCAGGGTTTCGTATTCTTCTAAAATCAAACTGTATTTTCGAATAGGGCGGTATTTTCCTTTTAACACCTTGCGTGCCTGTCCCAAAGGTACATCCAACAATAAACGGGTGTAACTGTAACCTGCGGTTTCTACTTGGAACGTCTGGCTGATATGAACCACAGGCAAGCCATAGTAAGTACCGCTGAGTTTCAAACGGGTTTGATCAAGAATAAACGGTTTTCCATCTTCACTAAATTCCGTGCGGTGCAAAGTCATCGGAGGGTGCGCAAGATCACGGTAAGCCTTTGGCAGCTTGACTCTATTGGGATAATTCAAACGCAGGTTTTGATATTTAGAGTCTTTATCGTTCCAGTCATAGCTTACATCACTAAATGGATCCAACAGGTTTTCCAAATGTTTATCGAATTGGCAGCCATTTTCAAATGATTTGAATATAGTTGACCAATCAGATTGTGTCTGTGCTGAAACCAGCGGGGCCGAGCATAGAATCAGACAAGAAAGTAAGTGGCGTATTTTATTTTTTATTATCGTCATTTTTAGTATTTTTCTTGATGAGGTCGTCTGAAAAGGTAAAGGCCTTGTGGATTTTTCAGACGACCTTTTCTCTTGATTAATGCGCCGCCCATTCAATCGAGTTCAAATCGATACCTTCTTTAAACATTTCCCACAGCGGAGACAGTTCGCGCAGTTTGCCGATTTTGGATTTAATCAGTTCTGCTGCGAATTGGACTTCTTCTTCAGTGGTCATGCGGCCGAAGGTGATGCGCAGGGAAGAGTGCGCCAATTCGTCGTTACGGCCGAGTGCGCGCAGGACGTAGCTTGGTTCGAGACTGGCAGAAGTACAGGCGGAGCCGCTGGATACGGCGAGTTCTTTGACTGCCATAATCAGGCTTTCGCCTTCGACGAAGTTGAAGCTGACGTTCAGGTTGTTTGGAGCGCGGTGTTCGAGGTCACCGTTGATGTAGACTTCTTCGATGCCTTCGATACCTTTGAGGAAGATATCGCGCAGTTTCAGGTAGTGCGCCATGTCTTGCTCGAGTTCTTCTTTGGCGATGCGGAAGGCTTCGCCCATGCCGACGATTTGGTGGGTGGGCAGGGTGCCGCTGCGGAAGCCGCGTTCGTGGCCGCCGCCGTGCATTTGGGCTTCGAGGCGGACGCGTGGTTTACGGCGTACATACAGGGCGCCGATGCCTTTAGGGCCGTATACTTTGTGGCCGGACATAGACAGCAAATCAACTTTGGCGGCTTCAACGTCGACAGGCACTTTGCCGCATGCTTGTGCTGCGTCAACGTGGAAAATGATTTTGCGTTCGCGGCAGATTTCGCCAATGGCAGGAATATCTTGAACTACGCCGATTTCGTTGTTTACCCACATTACGGAAACGAGGATGGTGTCTTCGCGGATAGCGGCTTTCAGCACGTCTAAGTCAACCAAACCGTTTTCTTGTACGTCCAGATAAGTTACTTCATAACCTTGGCGTTCGAGTTCACGCATGGTGTCAAGCACGGCTTTGTGCTCGGTTTTCACGGTAATGAGGTGGTTGCCTTTGGATTTGTAGAAGTGCGCCGCGCCTTTAATGGCGAGGTTGTTGGATTCGGTTGCGCCGCTGGTAAAAACGATTTCTTTAGAGTCGGCGTTAATCAGGGCTGCGATGTCTGCACGTGCTTTTTCTACGGCTTCTTCTGCTTCCCAGCCGAAGCTGTGGCTGTTGGAGGCTGGGTTGCCGAAAATATCGGACAGGTAGGGAATCATTTTTTCGGCAACGCGGCGGTCAACGGGAGTGGTGGCGGCGTAGTCGAGGTATACGGGGGTTTTGACGGTCATGGTTTGCTCTTTCGTTTGGTCATCTGCCTGCGGTCTTTGCCGCAAGTCGGTTTAATGAATGTGTGTAAAAGTAACGACATGACTGCTGTCGCTGCAGTTTTTTTGTTCAATGATGCTTTGCAGCGTAACGCTGCTGAGGTAATCATTGATGGTTTTGTTTAAGTTTTCCCAAAGGTCATGGGTCAGACAGGGGGCACCGTGGTGGCAGTTTGCTTTGCTGCCGCATTGTGTGGCATCCAGTCGGTCTTCGGCTGCGGAGATGATTTGTGCAATATTGATTTGCTCGGCGGGTGCGGCAAGGATATAGCCTCCGCCTGGGCCGCGTAGGCTTTCAACCAATCCGGCACGGCGCAGCTTGCTGAATAATTGTTCGAGGTAGGACAGCGATATGCTTTGTCGTTCGCTGATGGCACTGAGTTTGACAGCGCCGGTTTGCGCGTTCATCGCCAAATCTATCATGGCGGTTACTGCAAATCGCCCTTTGGTAGTCAGTCTCATGGTGTGGTTGCCTGTGTGGGGCGTTTTTATTAGTAGGGGAATTGTCTAATATCTGAGTGTTTCAGTCAAGTATGTGGCGGTTCGGTTTGATTGTTTGTTTAAATGGTGGCATGGGCTGATTTTTAAATCGGAAAATATTTTCCTTATTTTTCTGTAATTTGGACTTAAGGCCGTCTGAAAAAAGGCTATCAACCCTACAAATATCAGGGTTAAAATGTTTTGATTTAATATTGATACTGATATAGATTATCAAAATTATTCTTAAAATTTAGTTGTTTTGATGGAGTAAAATAATGAGGTGTTTGAAATGTTCAGACGGCCTTGACCATCCATCTTTACCTTAACAGAGGCAATCGACAATGAAATGTAATTTAAGCAAAATAACCTGTATCGAAGACTTGCGCCTTGTTGCCAAACGTAAAATGCCGCGTATGTTTTATGACTATATTGACTCAGGCTCTTGGACGGAAACCACTTATCGTGAAAACACTTCGGATTTTAAAGACATCCGTTTCCGCCAAAAGGTATTGGTTAATATGGAGGGGCGCAGTCTCGAAACCAAAATGATTGGGCAGGATGTGAAAATGCCGGTAGCGATTGCGCCAACAGGTTTCACGGGTATGGCGCACGCCGACGGTGAAATTTTGGCGGCGCGTGCGGCGGAAAAATTTGGTATTCCGTTTACGCTGTCGACCATGTCCATTTGTTCGATTGAGGATGTGGCTGAAAACACCAGCGCGCCGTTTTGGTTTCAGCTTTATGTGATGCGCGACCGCGAGTTTATGGAAAACCTGATTAAGCGTGCGAAGGATGCCAAATGTTCGGCTTTGGTATTGACCGCTGATTTGCAGGTCTTGGGTCAACGCCACAAAGACATCAAAAACGGCCTGTCCGCGCCGCCGAAACCAACCATTGCCAATTTAATCAATTTGGCGACCAAACCGGAATGGTGTATGAAAATGCTGAACACGGAACGTCGCACCTTCCGCAATATTGTCGGTCATGCGAAAAACGTGGGCGATTTGTCTTCGCTGTCTTCGTGGACTTCCGAACAATTCGACCCGCGCCTGAGCTGGGATGATGTGGCGCGCATTAAAGATTTGTGGGGCGGCAAGCTGATTATCAAAGGCATTATGGAGCCTGAAGATGCGGAAAAGGCAGCGAAAAGCGGCGCGGACGCATTGGTCGTTTCCAATCATGGTGGCCGTCAGCTTGACGATACCGTGTCCGCCATTAAAGCTTTGCCTGATGTGGTCAGCGCAGTTGGCAGCGATATCGAGGTTTGGATGGACAGTGGTATCCGCAGCGGTCAGGATATTTTGAAGGCTTGGGCTTTGGGTGCGAAAGGTACGATGATTGGTCGGGCGTTTCTGTATGGTTTGGGTGCGTATGGTGAAGAAGGCGTAACCCGTGCGCTGGAAATCCTGTATAAAGAAATGGATATTTCCATGGCATTTACTGGTTATCGCAATATTCAAGATGTGGATTCCAGCATTTTGCGTTCTACGCGTTGGGCTCAAGATGAATTTTAATTTTTAAACATAAGAAAAGGCCGTCTGAAAATCTGTTTTCAGACGGCCTTTTTATAGACGGCTATTTCTCGTTTTTGCGATACCATTCGATGAAGGCATCGGGTTTGACAAAGCCTAATAAGGCTTCGCTATGACTGCCGTCGGCGCGGACAACAAACACGCCCGGAGGACCGAAGAGGCCGTATTCTTTCAGTAAGGCCTGATGGTCGGGAGTGTTGGCAGTTACGTCGATTTGGAAGAAGCGCTGCATATCGACCGCTTCGTGTACCTGCGGTTGGTTGAGCGTGTAGGCGGCCATTTCTTTGCAGGATACGCACCAGTCGGCGTAGAAATCAATCAGCACGGGCTTGCTTGGATCGGCTTTCAAGGCGGCATCCATAGCGGCTTTGAGTTCGCTGACATCGGTAAACATCTTGCCGTGGTCGGTTTCTTGTCCGGCTTCGGATGGCGGAACCAGCGTTAAGAAGTGGTGGAGGGCGGTGGTTTGTTTATTGAGGCTTTGCCAGCCAAACCATGAGCCGCCAATCAGCAGTAAAAAGCCCAATACGGCGGCAACCGTTTTCAGACGGCCTTTTTGTTTGCCGGATTTCGCTAAAAGCATAAGGGCGGGAACAATCATCAGCAAGGTGTAGAGGCTGACTACTGCGAAATAAGGCAGATGCGGTGTAGCAAGGTATACGGCAACAGCCAGCAAGATGAAGCCGAATGCGTATTTGATGCCGTTCATCCAGTCGCCTGCTTTAGGCAGGATATGGCCGCCGAATGTACCGATGATGATGAGCGGCACGCCGGTGCCGAGTGCCAAGACATAAAGCGCAAGACCGCCCAATACGGCATCGCCGGTCTGGCCGATATAGCCCAAAGCAAATGCCAGCGGAGGCGCAACGCAAGGGCCGACAATCAGGGCGGACAAAATACCCATGATGAAGACGGAAATGATTTTGCCGCCGGAGAGTTTGTTGCTTTGGTTTTGGAAATAGGATTGGACGGAGTTGGGCAGTTGGATATTGAAGAGGCCGAACATGGACATAGCCAGTACCACCATCAGCGCGGCGGCGGCAAGTACGACCCAAGGCTGTTGCAGCCATACGGTCAACAGCGCACCGGTCAAACCGGCAATCACGCCGACCAAGGTATAGGTCAATGCCAAGCCTTGTACATATACCATAGACAAGGTAAACGCGCGGCCTTTGCCGGCTTTTTTATCGCCCACGACAATACTGGAAACAATCGGCAGGAGCGGATACATACAGGCGGTAAAGCTTAAGCCTAAACCTGCGACAAAAAACGCCAACAGGTTGGCGTTTAAAGTATCCCAAGAGAGCTTGAAGCGGCTGCTGTCGGGATTGTTTGTACTGGGTTGCGTTGGCATTTGGCCGTCTGAAGAGGCGGACGGTTGTAAAAAGCGGTCTTTGGCAGAAACCGGCTCATCGCTTTGCGGCTGATAAACCCCGTTGCCTTTTACGTCAAACTCGGTGTCCACAGGCGGATAACATACACCGGCTTCGGCACAGCCTTGATAAGTCAGCGTCAGTTTGTATTGCGGTGCGGCTTGTTTGTAAGGCAGGTCAACCTGTGCGGTATGGTGGTAAACCGTTTGTTTGCCGAAGAATTCGTCTTCTTTTTCTTCGCCTTTGCTGAATTTGGGTTCGCCTAGGATTTTGTCAGGATTGGTCGCTGCAACGATTTTGGACTGGTACATATAGTAGCCGTCGGCGATTTTGAACTGCACGCTGATGCCTTGGTCGGTTACATTGACTTGAGGTACAAAGGCTTGCTCTGGAGGCAGTAAATCATTGGCATCTACTGCGAATGCGAAGCTGCTCAAGCCTAAAAATGCAATGAGGAAATAAAGGAATTTTTTCATAGTATCTACGGAGTTGCCGTTGAGGAACCGTCATTATAAATGATGGAAAAAACAATCGGCTTAATTTATGTTAAATATTGCGAGAGAAATCTAATGCTTTTGAATTATATCGAAATAGAGTTGCCCATATATGACCGATAGTCTCATGTTATCGTTCAATCTATGCCAAAGGCCGTCTGAAATGTTCAGACGGCCTTTGTTTTTATTCTGCTCGGCTTTTAAGGATAAGCGATATAAGCGTAAGCGGAATGGTTGTGTATCGATTCGAAGTTTTCGCTTTCGACGACGAATGATTCGATGCGTTTGTCTGCAATTAACACCGTGGCCACATCACGAACCATGTCTTCGACAAACTTCGGATTTTCGTATGCTTTTTCCGTTACATACTTCTCGTCAGGGCGTTTGAGCAAACCGTAGAGCTGGCAGCTTGCCTGTGCTTCGACGTAATCGATGATTTCTTCAATGCCTACATCCGCGTTTGCAATAAGACTGACCGTCACATGCGAACGTTGGTTGTGCGCGCCGTATTGGGAAATTTCTTTGGAACACGGACACAAGGAAGTAACCGGAACCATCACTTTCAGGCTGTGGCTGTATGTACCGTTTTTGATTTCGCCGGTCAGGGTAACATCATAGTCGAGCAGCGATTGGATGCCGGAGACGGGCGCACTTTTCTTGCGGAAAAACGGGAAGGTAACGCTGATTTTGCCGGAATGGGAATCCAACAGGGCAACCATATCGGCGGTCAGCTTGTGCAGCGTATCGAAATCCAAAGCATCGGTTTGTTTTTCCATCAGGGCGACAAAGCGCGACATATGCGTGCCTTTTTGGTCGGCAGGCAGGAAAACCGTCATGGTCAGGCGGGCGACGGTGGATTGTTCGCCTTCTTTGCTTTTGAGGGAGATTGGAAAGCGCAGGTCTTTGATGCCGACCTGATTAATCGGCAGGTTGCGTAAATCGCGGCTGGATTGCACGTCTGCAATGGCGTTCATGCGTGGTATGTCCTTCATGATAGGATTGTTGAGATGCGTGTGGAGGGAGTCGGCTCGTGTCGGCCGATTTGCAAATGCGAGATTATATCACTTGCTTTATCCGCCTGCATTGATTGTTTCTATTTTTCAGATAGTGATAAAATCTTCAATTATTCACATCTATATAGGCAGAGACCCAATGAAATTCGCCACGAAAGCCATCCATTCCAGCTACGATTGCGACGAACACAACCGTGCGCTGATGCCGCCGATTTATCAAAACAGTATGTTCGCGTTGCACGAGATTGGCGAAAATGTGCCTTACCGCTACTCGCGCCTGAGCAACCCGACCCGACAGGTCTTGGAAGATACCGTTGCCGATTTGGAGCACGGTGTGGCCGGCTTTGCGTTTTCCAGCGGTATGGCGGGGATTGATGCCGTATGGCGTACTTTCCTGCGCCCGGGCGATACCATTGTCGCAGTCGCCGATATTTACGGCGGCGCTTATGATTTATTGGTCGATGTTTATCAAAAATGGGGTGTGAACGTTGTTTTTGCCGATTTGGGCAATCCGGATAATCTGGACGAGCTGCTTAAAGCGCACAATGTCAAACTGGTTTGGCTGGAAACGCCGTCCAATCCGCTTTTGCGCTTGGTGGACATCAAAGCGCTTGCCGCGAAAGCCAAAGCAGCCGGTGCGCTGGTCGGCATCGACAACACCTTTGCCACGCCGTATCTGCAACAGCCGTTGGATATGGGCTGTGATTTTGTGTTCCATTCCGCTACCAAATATTTGTGCGGCCATTCGGACGTACTGATGGGCGTAGTCGTTGCCAAAACCAAAGAGCTGGCGCAGCCTTTGCACGACATGATGGTGCATACCGGCGCGATTGCAGGTCCGATGGATTGTTGGCTGGTGTTGCGCGGTATTAAAACACTGGCTCTACGCATGAACGCCCATTGCCAAAACGCACTCGAAATCGCGCGCCGTTTGGAAGCCCATCCTGCCATTGAAAAAGTGTTCTATCCCGGCCTGCCGTCTCACGAACATTACGAACTCGCCCAAGCACAAATGCCCAAAGGCATCGGTGGCGTGGTTACGGTTTACCTCAAAAACGACACGCGTGAAGCGGCCAATAGTGTGATTAAAAACATGAAACTGGTCAAAATGGCTTCTAGCCTTGGCGGAGTGGAAAGTTTGGTCAACCATTGCTATTCCCAATCCCACAGCGGCGTGCCGCATGATGTGAAAATGGAAATGGGCATCAAAGTCGGCCTGCTGCGTTTCTCTGTCGGTATCGAAGATGTGGACGATATTTGGAACGATATTTCCAAAGCATTGGATACGACTTTGTAAATAAGGCTTAAAGGCCGTCTGAAGGTGGATAGTTTTTCAGACGGCCTTTAAATTATGGTGATTAAGATGAATATCCCTGAAAAATTTATTCGTCCATTCCCCTCTCCGGAAGAAGTTTTTTCTGAAGAGATAGAGCGACACGCGAAACATTTTTTACCCATTTGTTCGCTTAATCTTCAATTTATACGTCCTGATAGTGAAGAGTTTTGGATACATTTCGTCCAGCCTGCGGAAATTCATTCGGGTTGCGTAGGTGAGCATACATCGGCATTTCATGACCGCTATAATTTTGAGGACAGTATTTGTTTTGATGTCGATGAGAACGGTAAATATCGATTTAATGGCGATTGGCATTTTTTTATTTTGGAAAACAAGGAAATGCCGTCTGAAATTAAAACCAGAATAATGGAACAGGCGCAAAAGATTGCGGAAAAACAGGGTATGAGTTTTGATCAGGCAGCTTGGTATAAAACGCCGCATATTTATCGGCAGGATACGCAGGAAGAATTAGAAAACGTATATAGAATCAATCATCTTTGTTTTAATGCCATCAAAAATTTGTATCTGAAATATGGAAAATTCCTTCAGGGATATGTACCCATTGAGCTGGACAGTAAATATACTTTGGAAGAATTGGTTGCATTGAAGGAAGCTGCAGATTCACAATGTCAGGATGACGGGTTGGATAGAGATTTGATTGAGGATGCCGGCGGATTATCAGAGGGTATGTTGGAAGAAGGTTTTAACCATATTGATGGAATGTTCCAAGAAGAGTACGGTAATTTAGTGGATACACCCAAACGAGATGATGGAAAAGTTTTTTCTTATGTCGGCTATTTGAGCGGATATAAATTTCAGGAATATGGTTGCGATGAGTTGTACCTATTTTTTGATGCGGATAGTAAAAAAGCCGTTGTCCGTTTGGTGTACAGTTAGACGATAAAGAAGATTTCTAAAAAAGGATGAGTCATGAAAACCCTTATTTCAGCAATGATTGGTGCATTTGTATTGGTTGCTTGTTCTACGCCTGCCGATAAGCCTTTATCAAGTCAGCCACATATTTCTTCTAGCAAATCATCTGAATCAAAGCAAATGAAAATGCCTACTTTAGCCGCTAAATGGCGTGTTGTCGCTTTCAATAAATTCACTGAAAAAGAATTGGCAGATAAAAACGCCTATTTGGATTTCAGCAAAATGCCTAAGGCTTATGGCAATATGGGTTGCAACGGTATGATGTTTCAAGCGAATGTAATCGGAGCGGACAAAATTGATTTTGGCCATATTGCGGTAAGTATGATGCTGTGTGAAGACATGAAGCTGGAAGATGCGTTTTTGCGTAAACAAAGCGTGTGGAACTATCGTTTTGATGGTAACGATTTGATTTTGGAACAAAAAGGCATCAATATCCGTTTGCGCCGTGAATAATCTTAAAGGCCGTCTGAAAATAAATATTTCAGACGGCCTTTTGAATCTTTATAATAAGCCCTATTTGAAACTGATACCGAATATCAAGGAAACCTATTATGGCAGCTTCTCCAGAAGCCAAGTTTACAGAAGAAAAAGTCTTGTGGATCAAACACTATACGCCCAAGCTGATGACTTTTGCCATCAGCCGCCCTGAGTCCTACCGTTTTTCGGCAGGGCAGTTTTCGCGCCTTGGTTTCCGTGACGGCGAGGGCTTTATTTGGCGCGCGTATTCTGTCGTGTCTGCCGAATACGCCGATACGCTTGAGTATTTCGCAGTATTAATCGAAGGCGGCCCGATGTCGGCGCGTTTTGCTGCGATGAAAGAGGGCGATACTATTTTGCTGGATAAAACGGCTACCGGTTTCCTCTTGCCCGAGCGTTTCCCCGACGGCAAAGATTTGGTTATGCTCTGCACGGGTTCAGGCATTGCGCCTTTCCTCTCTATTATTGAGCAGCCTGAAATTTGGCAGCGTTTCGACCGTTTGGTTTTGGCGCATTCCGTCTCTTACGCCGACGAGTTGATTTTCAACCAGCGCCTTGCCGATTTGAAAGAGCATCCGCTGATTGAAGAATATTTCCATAAATTCACTTTTGTTCCGGTCACCACGCGTGAGGAAACGGAAGGCGCATTGAGTGGCAAACGGATTCCCGAATTGCTGAAGAATGGCGGCTTGGAAGAAAAAGTCGGCTTCAAGTTCACCAAGGCCGATACGCGCTTTATGGTCTGTGGCAATCCGGCAATGGTCAAAGACACTTTCCAAGCCTTGATGGATTTGGGCTACGCTATGCACCGCAACCGCATCCCCGGCGAAATCATGATGGAAAATGGTTTTTAACAGATAAATGGTCAAAGGCCGTCTGAAAGTTTCAGACGGCCTTCAATATTAAATATAAACAGAAAATCAGAGAAAATATGAATATCAAACAATTTATCCAAGCCCTGCCCAAAGCCGAGTTGCACGTTCATATCGAAGGGACGTTTGAGCCGGGGCTGATGTTTGAAATCGCCAAGCGCAACCATATAGCAATTCCTTATGAAAATGTCGATGCGGTACGGCAGGCTTATGATTTTCACAATCTGCAGTCGTTTTTGGATATTTATTATGCCGGTGCCGGCGTATTGTTGCACGAGGCGGATTTTTACGATTTGACCCGCGCGTATCTTGAGCGTTGCCGTGAAGACAATGTCGTGCATACGGAAATATTTTTCGATCCGCAAACCCATATTGCGCGGGGTGTGGCGTTTGAAACCGTGATTAACGGCATTGTCCGCGCCTGTCATGAAGCCGGACAGCAATGGGGAATAAGCACGCGTTTGATTATGTGTTTCCTGCGTCATTTGTCGGAAGAAAGCGCATTTGAAACCTTAAATCAGGCTTTGCCTTATAAGGAACACATCATTGGCGTAGGCTTGGATTCGAGCGAGCAGGGGCATCCGCCGTCCAAGTTCGAGCGCGTGTTTGCGCAGGCGCGGGCGGAGGGTTTGTTGACGGTGGCACATGCCGGAGAAGAAGGCCCGCCGGAATATGTTTATGAGGCTTTGGACTTGCTGCATATCCGCCGTATCGATCATGGCGTACGGGCGGAAGAAGATGAGGCCTTGATGGCGCGTTTGATTAAAGAACAAATGCCGTTGACCGTTTGCCCGTTGAGCAATTTGAAATTAAAAGTGTTCCCTGAAATGGCGAAACACAATTTGCGCCGTATGTTGCAACGCGGCGTCTTGGTAACCGTCAATTCCGATGATCCGGCATATTTCGGCGGCTATATGAACCGCAATTTTGAAGCGCTTGCCGAGGCTTTGGATTTGAGTGCGGAAGAAATCAAAACCTTGTGCGCCAATTCGTTCCGCGCTTCGTTTTTGAGCGAGGCGGAAAAGGAAGAATGGATACGGAAGATTGAAGGTTTTGATGCTGAATAACGATAAAAGGCCGTCTGAAAAAGTTTTAGACGGCCTTTTATGTCGGCGACGGGCTTATTCGCCTACGGTTTTTTGTATCAGTTTTTCGGCGTTTGCCAAAGTGTTTGCCACTTCGTCAAAACCGATGCGGCTGCCGGCGATGAGGGCGCGCGTATCGGTATAGGCGGCGCGTACTTTGCCGTCCGTTTCGGTAACGAGGACGCGCAGGGGCAGTTGCAGGGCGAAGGCGGGGTCTTTGACCATCAGCGGCGTGCCGGCTTTGGGCGTGCCGAAGACGATGACTTTTGCCGGCTGCATCGTTAAGCCGTTTCGGCGGGCGGCTTCCTGATGGTCAATGACGGCAAAAATGTCCATTCCTTTGCTTTTTATGGCGGTTTCAAGGCGGCTGACGGTTTCGTCAAAGCTGTATTTTGAGGTGAGGGTATGCGTGGTCATAGCGGTTTCGTTTTGGGTGGACGGTTCGCCGGTAGGATGTGCCGAAGCGGTTGAAATGCAGAGTGCGGATGCGGCAATCAGGGGGAGTATGTGTTTCATCGTATTTCCTTATTGGTTTGTTTATCAGGCTTCGGACGGGGCGGCACGCGCCGCGCCTGATGTTGCGCCGCGTGCCGGAGTGCCGTATGCCGTCTGAAAGCCTGTCCTTTCAGACGGCATTATGATGGCGGTTAATAGTCGACTTTGATTTTGGGTGTTTCCTGCGCGGCTTTGTATTCTTCTTCCAATTCAAAGCGCAGCGGATACAAATTCAATTTTTCCATTAGCAGGCGGTCGCCGTCTTCGTCCGGATTGCCCGTAGTCAGCAGCTTGTCGCCGTAGAAAATCGAGTTTGCGCCAGCCATGAAACACATGGCCTGCATGGATTCCGGCATATTGCTGCGGCCTGCGGACAGGCGGACGTAGCTCTCGGGCATGGTAATGCGCGCCACAGCGATGGTGCGGACAAATTCTGTCCAGTCCAAATCTTCGGCATCGGCCAGCGGCGTGCCTTCCACTTTGACCAACTGGTTGATCGGCACGCTTTCGGGTTGCGGGTCGAGGTTGGCAAGGCTGGCAATCAGGCCTGCGCGTTCGGCGCGGGTTTCGTTCATGCCGACGATGCCGCCGCAGCAGACTTTCAAACCGGCATTGCGGACTTTGCCCAAAGTATCCATGCGGTCTTCGTGTTTGCGGGTGTGGATGATGTCGTTGTAGCGTTCAGGGTCGGTGTCGAGGTTGTGGTTGTAGTAGTCCAGACCGGCTTTTTTGAAGTCTTCAGCCATGCCGTCTTCGAGCATGCCGAAGGTGCCGCACACTTCCATGCCCAAGCCTTTCACCGCGCTGATGATTTCGGAAACGACAGCCACGTCTTTGGGTTTGGGGCCGCGCCATGCCGCGCCCATGCAGAAACGGCTGGCGCCGCGAGATTGGGCAATTTTGGCTTTTTCGACGATTTCGTCCACATCCATCATTTGCTCTTTGCCCAGATTGGTGTTGTGGTGTGCCGATTGCGGGCAGTAGGCGCAGTCTTCGGGGCAGCCGCCGGTTTTGATGGAGAGCAGGGTGGAAAGCTGGATTTCGCGCGGGTTGAAGTTTTGGCGGTGGATTTCGGCGGCTTGGAAAACGAGGTCGAGGAAAGGCAGTCCGAATAAAGCCTCGACATCGCATTTTTTCCAATAACGCGCAGTCGGATGCGGCTTGCGCTCGGTTTGACGGCGCAAGGCTACGGGAGATACGGTCATAGTGTGTTCTTTCGTGTTTACAGCGACGCAGTGTCGCTGACGGCTTGACTGCCGGCGCAATGACGGCAGCAGCAGGTTTGAAATCAATATAAAAGGCCGTCTGAAACGGCGCAGCAAGTGTAACGCTTTTGATAATGTAGAGCAAATGTTTCAGACGGCCTGAAATATGGTTTGCCCGGGTTTGCTATAATCGCATTTTTAATTTTTCCGTTTTCTTATGAACGCGCCCAAAGCCTTCGCCGTACTCGGCCCGACCGCCGGCGGTAAAACCGCACTGGCCTTAAATATTGCCCGATCGTTGCCGGTAGAAATCATCAGTTTGGATTCCGCGCTGGTGTATTGCGGCATGGACATCGGTACGGCCAAGCCGACTGCCGAAGAGCTTGTTGCCGTACCGCATCATTTGATTGATATTATCTCGCCGCTGGAAAGTTACAGCGCGGCGGATTTTGTCGGCGACTGCGTGCGCTTGGTGAACGAAATACATGCGTGCGGTCGCTATCCGCTGATTGTCGGCGGCACGATGATGTATTTCCATGCGCTGACGGAAGGTTTGAACGATTTGCCCGGCGCGGATGCGGCGGTGCGCGCACAGCTTCAGGCGGAAAAAAAAGAACACGGTTTGGCAGGCCTGTATCGCCGTTTGCAGGAAGTTGACCCGATAACGGCAGGCCGTCTGAAAGCCAATGACAGCCAGCGTATTGAGCGCGCTTTGGAAGTCTATCTTCTGACCGGCAGGCCTTTGAGCGAACATTTCACAGAGCAGAAGCAGGCTGCGTCTTTATTGGATTTATGCACGGTTGCCCTTATCCCCGAAGACCGCCATTTGTTACACCAGCAAATCGAAAAACGCTTTTTAAGTATGCTGGAGCACGGTTTCCTAGATGAAATACACGCCTTACGCCGCGATTATCCGCAACTGCATGCCGATATGCCGTCTATGCGCTGCGTGGGCTACCGTCAGGCTTGGGATTATCTCGAAGGCGAAACCGATTATGACACCTTTGTCGAAAAAGGCATTATCGCCACGCGCCAGCTTGCCAAACGCCAGTTGACCTGGTTGCGGAAAATTCCTTTGGCGCACACGTTAGATCCTTACGCAGACAGCGATTATGTTCAAACGGCCTTAGCCTTGGCGCGTCAGCATTTTCAGGAATAATCCATGCTGACTACGCCACCACTTGCCCCTAAAGCATTGACCGCGCTAAAAGAATTGGGTATTTGTACGCTGGAAGATTTACAGGAAATCGGCGCAGTCCACGCATTTCTATTGCTGAAAGCGTCGGGTTTGACCGTAACCAAAAGCACCTTATGGCAACTGGCTGCGTTGGTTTCAGGTGTGGATGCCCGGCGTATTTCCGAGGAGAGAAAGACGGAGCTGTGCGAGGATTTGAAAAAACATCCGCCTGTTGCCGTTTTCCCTTCGCAAAGCGATATGGAAACCTTTATGCGGTTGGCGATAGAACAGGCCAAACAATCGGCGGTATTGGGCGAAGTGCCGGTTGGCGCGGTCATCGTATATCAAGGCGAGGCAATCGCAGCGACACACAATACCTGCATTGGCGACCACAATGTCAGCCATCATGCCGAAATCAACGCGCTTGCCGCCGCAGGTAAGACCTTGCAAAACTACCGTTTGGAAGACTGCGACGTGTACATTACCTTAGAGCCTTGCTCCATGTGCGCATCTGCCTTGATACAGGCGCGGGTCGGGCGTGTGATTTATGGTGCGGCTGAAGCTAAAACCGGTGCGGCAGGCAGCGTGGTCGATTTGTTTGCCGACAAACGTCTGAACAAGCATACCGCAATTTTGGGCGGCATATTGGCAGAAGAATGCCAAAGCGTATTGCAGGATTTCTTTGCGGCCAAACGTAAGGCCGTCTGAATTTCAGACGGCCTGTCAGCAAAAACACTTTATTTTAAATTTTCGGATTTCCCCATGTCAGTCAATCATTACGAAAACTTCCCAGTCGGCTCTATTGTGCTGCCGCGCCGTTTGCGCAAGCCGGTTCACGCCGTTTACGCTTTTGCGCGGACGGCGGACGATATTGCCGACGAAGGCAATGCCGAAGCAGTCGAACGCCTGCGCCAACTGGACGAACTGAAGGCAGAGTTAGACCGCATTACACAAGGTGGGAAATCGCAAACAGCTTTGATGCAGCGTTTGTACAACGAAGCGATTGAGCCGTTTCAATTACCGTTGCAGCTGTTTTACGATTTGTTGGCGGCGTTCAGTCAGGATGTGGTCAAAAACCGTTATGAAAATTTTGGCGAATTGATTGCCTATTGCCGTTTGTCCGCCAATCCGGTGGGGCGCATTATGTTGCATTTGTACGGGCAAACCGATGAAGTGAGCATAGCGCAAAGCGACGGCATTTGCACTGCCTTGCAGCTGATTAATTTCTGGCAGGACGTGGCGGCAGATTGGCAGAAAGGGCGCGTGTACATCCCTCAGGAAGATTTGCAGAAGTTCAAAGTCAGCGAAGAACAGATTGCGGCCGGCAAAGCCGACTTTGCTTTTCAACGACTGATGGCACACGAGTGTCAACGTGCCTTTCAAATACTGAAGGCCGGTTCGCCGTTGGGCAAAACCCTCAAAGGACGAATCGGTTTTGAGTTGCGCATGATTATTGTCGGCGGCCAGTTGATTTTGCAGAAACTGGACGGTTGCAAATATGACGTGTTTAACCAGCGGCCGCTGTTGGATAAGAAAGACTGGATGATTATCATCAAACGGGCTTTGATGAAGAAATAAAAAAAGGCCGTCTGAAATTGATGTTTCAGACGGCCTTGATGTTTTCGATTAGCGGTTTTTCAAACGGTTGATGCGGTTGTCCAAAGAAGGATGGGTGCTGAACCAAGAATCTTTGGCTTCGCTGGCAATGCCCATTGCGGTCATGGTTTGCGGCAGATCGCTGGTGCTGCCTTTTAAGCGTTGCAGGGCGGCAATCATTTTCGGCGCGCCCACCAGTTTTGCAGCGCCCGCATCGGCGCGGTATTCGCGTTGGCGGCTGAACCACATCACAATGATGCTGGCGAGGAAGCCGAATACGATCTGCAATACCATGCTGACCATGAAATATGTACCTTGCGACGTACTGCCGTCATTGTTGCGCGCCACCATGCTGGAAACAATACGCGCCAAGAAGACAACAAAAGTATTCACAATACCTTGAATCAGTGTCAGCGTTACCATATCGCCGTTGCCGACGTGTGCCATTTCATGCGCCAAAACGGCTTCGACTTCATCGCGGGTCATGTGGTCGAGCAGGCCGGTGCTGACAGCGATGAGCGAGCTGTTTTTGGTCGCGCCGGTTGCAAAGGCATTAGGCTCTGGGGAGTCGTAAATGGCTACTTCGGGCGTTTTCAGATTCCATTGGCGGGCTTGCGCTTCAACAGTTGCCAACAGCCAAGCTTCTTCTTCGCTTTGGGGCTGGTCGATGACGACGGCGCCGACCGAATGTTTGGCAATGGTTTTCGACATCAGCAAAGAGACAATCGAGCCGCTGAAGCCGACGACTGCGGAATAAGCCAACAGGCTGCCGACTTGGTCGGTACTGTTGATGCCCAAGATGGCCAAAATAATACGGATGACAACCAGAACTGCGATATTGGTTGCGATAAATAAGAAAATGCGTTTCACCGATTATTCCTTTTTAGTGTGGTTTGTGAGGTGATTTTTATATGGGCGCATTGTCTCAAAAACTCTATAGAGATGAAACAGCATGATAGGCAAAGGTATGCAAATTCAAAGCAATTGAAGCAAAGGCCGTCTGAAAAGGTAGTCTCAACCAGTGAGAATCGCTTTTCAGACGGCCTCTTATAGGTAAAACTATCTGCCGGCTTCTTCCAGCCAGTTGCGCGGTATAAGGAATTGATTGAGGCGTGCTTCGGGTGAACCTTCTTCCGGCACATATTGATACTCGAAGCGTACCAAAGGCGGCATGGACATCAAAATGCTTTCCGTACGGCCGCCGCTTTGCAGGCCGAACAGCGTGCCTCTGTCCCAAACCAAGTTAAACTCGACATAGCGTCCGCGACGGTAGAGTTGGAAATCTCGTTCACGTTCTCCATAAGGCGTGTTTTTACGTTTGGCCACAATCGGCAGATACGCTGCGATATAGCCTTCCCCAACCGCCTTGATAAAATTCAGGCAGGTATCGAAATCCCAACGGTTTAAATCGTCAAAAAACAGGCCGCCCACGCCGCGTGTTTCGTTACGGTGTTTCAAGTAGAAATATTCGTCACACCATTGTTTGAATTCAGAATAAACCGATTCGCCAAATGGCGTGCATACGTCTCGCACCACTGTGTGCCAATGCACGATATCTTCTTCAAAAGGATAAAACGGCGTCAAATCAAAGCCGCCGCCAAACCACCAAACCGGCTCGGCATTTTCAGGATAGGCAATAAAAAAGCGCACATTGGCATGGCTGGTCGGGACATAAGGATTTTTCGGATGAATGACCAGCGACACGCCCATGGCTTCAAACGCCGCGCCTGCCAATTCAGGACGATGGGCAGTGGCAGAAGCCGGCATTTTGGTTCCCTTTACATGCGAAAAATTTACACCGGCCTGCTCGAATACTGCGCCGTTTTTCAATACGCGGGTTTCGCCGATACCCAGTTTCCCCGTCCACGCTTCATGCACAAATTTGGCTTCGCCATCTTCTTGCTCCAGCGCGGCGCAGATTTGGTTTTGCAGGGTTTTGAGGAGGGTTAGAACGGATTCTGTGTGCATGATATTTCCTTGATGGTGTTTTGTTATGGGTAAATTTTTGCAGGGCTTATCTTGTAATCAAGCTTGACTCATCAGCAATAGATTGAAAGGTATCGATGATGTGGCGATACCTTTCAGACGGCCTTGATTTATTCAGTAAAAAAGGTATGTGCGCCCAAATAGTTTTTGGCGTAGAACGGGGTGGAAAGTTTTTCGGTTTTGATGGTTTTGCCGCTGCTGGGGGCGTGGATGAATTCGCCGTTGCCGATGTAGAGGCCGACATGGGAATATTTGTGTGCGCCGCCGGTATTGAAAAAGACAAGATCGCCGGCTTTTAATTTGTCATCGGAAATTTTACGGCTGGCTGCGGCCATATCGCGTGCGGTGCGTGGCAGATTGACATTGAGGGCGTTTTTATAGACGAATTGGATCATGCCGCTGCAGTCAAAGCCTGTGGCTGTGGTACTGCCGCCCCATTTGTAGGGCGTGCCGATCAGGCCCATGCTGTGAAGCATCAATTCCTGCGAACCTTGTGTGCGGTCAATATGGGAAATGCGGACAGGTTGGACTTTTCTGGCGGTTATTTGCGGCTTGTGGGATTTGTGTTTGCTGGTGGTGCCGCAGGAGGCCAACAATAGGCTGGTGGTACAAACAAATAGGGTTTTGCAGATGAGTCGAGACATGGTGAATTTCTCCGGTCGCATGATTTATGTTTTCAGACGGTCTCTATAATAATCCTTCTATGGGCAGGATGGACAGGATTTTTGAAGTAACCCGTTTCCAGAATTTGGCTTCTGGTTCTTGTGCGTAAGTTCGTTTTTCACTTGGGTCATACCAGTATAGTTTATTGTAATTGCCAAGCGTTACCTGATAGGCGTAGTTTGGGGTGGTCGTAACGAGGGTGCGCTGCATTTGGCCTGCGATTTGGGGACTTTCGATGACGACACCCATTTCGGTATTGAGGCGTGCGGAACGTGGGTCGAGGTTGAATGAGCCGATGAAAATGCGTTTCTCGTCCACGATGAATGTTTTGGCGTGCAAGCTGGTGGCGGAGCTACCGGTCAAGCCGCGGTCTTTGGAGGTCGGAACGGCGTGGTTGGGCTGGAGCTCATAGAGTTTGACCCCAGCTTTAAGCAAGGGCTTGCGGTATTTGACGTAGCCGGAATGGACGGCGGCAACGTCGGTTGCTTGGAGCGAATTGGTCAAAACGGTAACGTCCACGCCGTTGTGAATCAGCTTTTCTATGGCTTTAACGCCCGATTTTGTGGGCACAAAATAGGGTGAGACAAGGTAAACGCTTTTTTCAGGTTGCTTGAGGGCGTCTTGTAGGCGTTCGGAAATAGGCGGTTTATGCCGGTCACGGTCTAAGCCTTTGGCCGGGTCATCGCTGATCAGGCGTGTGCTGACACTTTGCCACTCCATAAGGTTGCTCTGTATTTTTTGATAGAGGTTGGAGTGTTCAATGCTTTGACGGTAGCGGATGAGCGTTTGGTTTTTATCTTGGTCGGTGTAATTAAGTTCGGCTAGTCCTTTTTGCAGGTTTCCCCGTTTGATTATGCTACTTGCATTGTAGGCGGAATGGCTTGCCCAGTAGCGGTCGAAGTCTTGGGACACTTCTGTTACTACGCGTCCTGTTGCGAGGATATCGAGGTCGGCAAAGATGGTATCGTCGTTAACCTTAAAATATTCGTCGCCGATATTGCGTCCGCCCAAAATGGTGGCACGGTTGTCGGCGGTAAAGGATTTGTTGTGCATTCGGCGGTTAAGTCGCGGAAAGTCGGCAACGTAGCCGAGCGCACGCCATTTTCTGAAAATGAAGGGATTAAACAGACGGACTTCGATATTGGGATGATTGTCGAGTGCCAGCAGGAGATCATCCATGCCGTTGGTGTTGTTGTCGTCCAGAAGCAAACGCACACGGACGCCGCGTTCGGCCGCGCGATGAATCAGGTTGAACAAAAGCTTGCCGGAGATGTCGTTGTGCCAGATATAGTACTGCAAATCAAGAGTATGGTCGGCGGCTTCAATTAAGGCTGCTCGGGCAACAAAGGCTTCATGGGCATCGTTCAGCAGATAGATATGGGAAATATCGGCCTTGGAGGGGGTAGAAGGAATACCTAAGGCGCTGTCCAGTCGCGGCGTTGAAGGGATGTCAAGATAACTGCTTTGGGTGCGTTCGTCCAATGATGGCAAAAACGCGGCGCAACCGCCCAATAGCAGGGTATAAAGAAGAGGAAGATGAAATTTCATGGGAAACCGGTACAAACAATCCCTACCTAAATGATATTTAGGCAGGGATTGAATTGAAATTAGGTTGCTTGAATCAGCTTAGAAGGCAACATAATTTGCCGGATTGACTGGTTTGCCGTTTTGACGGATTTCAAAGTGCAACTGAGTGCGGGATGCATCGGTATTACCCATGTGCGCAATGGTTTGACCGCGTTTCACGGTTTGGTTTTCATTAACCAGCAGGCGTTGGTTGTGACCGTATGCGCTCAAGAATGAGGAGTTGTGTTGGATGATGACCAAGTTGCCGTAACCGCGCAAGCCTGAGCCTGCGTAAACGACTTTACCGTCTGCCGCTGCAACAACAGGCTGGCCTTGCGTACCGGCGATATCCACACCTTTGTTGCTGCCGCCGAAGTTGGCGATAACGTTACCGGTAGTCGGACGCTGCCATGTGATGCCGCTGACGTTGCGGCTGCTGCCGGTAGATACGGTCGGTGTATTGGCAGGCGTGCTTGGAGTCGGAGCAGTAGTTGTAGTTGTTGGAGTAGAAGGTTTGCTTGCAGAAGCTGCAGGTGCAACGTAGCCTTCAGGTTTCACACGGAGGGTTTGACCAATGCTGATGGTGTTGTCGGCCAAGTTATTCCATGCACGCAGATTGTCTTGGGTAATGTTGTAGCGTTTGGAGATGTTGTAAACGGTATCACCACGAACAACGGTATGTGTCGCTGCATTAATATCAACAGGCGCATAAGAAGGCGTGTAAGTGCCGGTGCTGCCGCTGTTGTACGTTGGAGCAGGTGTACTTACCGGCGGAGTGTATGGAGCATCTGCCGCTGGGCTGGTGTTGGTATTGTAAGGCGCTGCACCGTAAGGATTGTCAGCGGTAGAGCTTGTTGTTGAACCACCGCTTTGTGTGCCGACGACTACAGGAGCCGGTTGTTGGCTGGCACAGGCTGCAAGTAATAAAACCAAAGCTGCCGATCCGGCATAAGATACACTTTTTTTCAACATGTTAATGACTTTCGTATTCGGGTAATTGTTCTCGTCGGGGCATATCATAATAAAAATATGCTTGTTTCTCAAGTGTTCGGCTGTTAGGGACTGTTAAGGCGCAGGGATTTCTGACCAAAAGGAAGCGGTTTGCTCCATTTGTCCGTAGGCAGTCAAATCGACTTGCAGGGGGGTAATCGTGATGAAGCCGGATGCGCATTCGCTAAAGTCGGTACCTTCTTCGCTGTCGGAAACATCGCCGACCGGCCCAATCCAATAAATTTGTTCGCCACGTGGATTATACATGGGAACAATGCTTTGTTCATGATGACGGCGGCCGAGCCGTGTAATTTTTATGCCTTGGATATCCTCAGGTGCGACGGCAGGGATATTGATGTTCCATAAGATGGGTTCGGAAATAGGGCGTTTGAGAAAGTAGGAAAGCAGTATCCAAGCGGCTTTTTCCGCGGTTTCCCAATAACGGGCGCTGGAGTCGGCGAGGGAGAAAGCAATGGCGGGTATGCCCATCAGGTAGGCTTCCGTCGCAGCGGCAACCGTACCGGAATAAAGCGTATCGTCGCCCATGTTTGCGCCGTTGTTGATGCCGGACAAAACTAAGTCGGGTTTGAAATCGGCAAGGGCGTGTTGGCCGACATGAATGCAGTCGGTAGGGGTGCCATTCACATAGTAAAACCCGTTTTCCGCCTGTTTCAGTTGTAAAGGACGGTCTAAAGTCAGGGAATTGCTGACGCCGCTGCGATCGCGTTCGGGCGCAACCACCCTGACATTGGCAAATTCTGCACATACTCTTGCCAAAACAGCCAAACCGGGCGCAAGATAACCATCGTCGTTTGAGATTAATATGTTCATGTGACAATATTGTGTCTATCGGTAAGATGGGCCGTATTGTACTGGTTTGCTTGAGCGATTGTCCATGAATCGGCAACGTTTGGGCGGAAAGGATAATAATGAAACATTATGAATTAGACCCCAAAGCTTTATTGGGCGGCGTGATTGCTTCAGACGGCAATCAAGAGATTGTTCAGCTTTCACTGCAGAAGAATAATGAAATTCCGGCATATGAGGCGGATGCGATTATTTTGCTTTTGGTTTTAAACGGCAAAGCCGAAATCAAAACGGTGGACGAAGTTTTGCAGACCGAAGGCTTGCAAGTTATCCGTCTTGAGCCGATGGAGGCGCACAGCATTCGCGCGTTGGCCGATAACACCAATATTTTGGTTATCAAACAATTAATTCACGAAACCGGTCTCAGCAAACGTTTGAGATTTGGAAGTTGCTGTCTGTAATGGCAATAAAGGCCGTCTGAAAAGTCTCAGACGGCCTTTTTAAAATCAACTAGATTTATTTCAAACCTTTTTTCACCAAATCTTCATAACCGCCATGGTTGGTTACGTTGGTGTAGCCGGCTTTTTTCAGCTCAGTCAGCGCAGCTTCTGCTCGGCGGCCGCTGCGGCAGTAGAGGTTGACCGGTGCGTTTTTATCCGGGCTCACGGATTTGATGCGGTCAACGATTTGGTCGTGCGGAATATTGAGTGCACCTTGCAAATGACCTTCTTTGAATTCTTCGGCAGAGCGGACATCAATCCAAACCCCTTTTGCTTTTGCAGGCTGTGCCGCGCTTTTTTCAACCTTAGGCATAGAGGCTGCGGAAGCGGCCAAAGGAGTGGCAATAGCGGCGGCAAAAAGTACGGCGGTCAGCAGTTTCTTCATGGTTCAATCTCCTATCAGACAGAAAACAATATGATAACTTTATCAGTTTAGCATTTCATCAGGCCGTCTGAAAGGGGAGTCGTCTTTCAGAAGGCCTGATTTTACAAACCGATTAGCGTTGGGTTTCTACTGCTTCCAAAGCGCGCAAAGCGTATGTATAAGCGGCACCTGCGTTCAGTGCGATAGCGGTGGCCAATGCGCCGGCGATTTCGCTTTCGGTTGCACCTGCCTTGGCTGCAGCGGCGGCATGCACGCTGATGCAGCTTTCGCAACGTGTGGTAATGGCAACGGCGATGGCGATCAGTTCGCGAGTTTTGGCATCCAGTGCTTCGGCAGCGGCTGCTTGATCCAGTGCGCCGTAGGCTTGCAGCATTTTAGGATGGTTTTTACCCAGTTCGCCGAATGCTTTTTTTACCAAGGCGGTATGTTCAGGCCAGTCTTTAAACATGATATGTCCTTTCTTAATGTGAGTGGATAAGATAAAAAATCCTATCCGTTTGTGTTTGGTGTGTGTATTATTGCAATAATTTGAAGATTTAAATCGTCAAAACATCTCATTTATTGGTAAAAAACACTATGGATATTTTGGATAGGCTGGTCGAATTGGCGCAGGTAAAAGGCAGCGTGGATGTTCAATGTCTGTTTCGGGGGGAGTGGTATGTGCGGCATGAACCAAAGCGTGCGCATGGTTTGGTGCATATCGTAACTGCCGGTTCGGGTTATATCCGAATTGATGGGGAGCAAGAGGCAAGGCTGCTGAGTGCGGGGGATATCATTTTTTTTCCGCGCAGCGTAGGGCATACTTTGAGCAGTGACAGCAGTTGTGAAAATCTTGGTGTTAATGTGCTGACGAGTGAAAAAGGCGCATTTAAAGTCAAGCGAAGTCATGCAGGAGGCGATGCGGCTTTGCATCTTTTCTGTGCACGGTTTGAATATGAAGCGCAGGCGGATATTATGGCGGGGCTGCCTGACACGGTTTTGCTGAATATCAACCATCCTTCTTTGCAGTATTTGGTGGCATTGTTGCAGTATGAGAGCGGTCAAGCCTTGTCCGGTTCGGTAGCGGTTGTGAACGCATTGGCTTCGGTGTTGTTGGTATTTCTACTTCGAGCCAGCCTGGAGAAAAATGGGGAAGCGCAATTAAGCGGTTTGCTGAATGGTTGGCAGGACAAACGTCTGCGGAATCTGCTTCAGGCAGTAGTGGATAAGCCGGAAGAGGAATGGAATATCGAGAAAATGACCGCGATTGCCAACTTGTCTCGCGCCCAGTTAATGCGGGTATTTAAGCAGCAGACGGGAACAAGCCCGCATGCCTTTGTTAACAGCATCCGCTTGCAGCAGGGGGCGTTATTGTTAAAGCAGACAGCCGATTCGGTTTTATCGGTTGCGCTCTCGGTGGGTTTTCAATCGGAAACGCATTTTGGCAAGGCATTTAAAAAGCAATATGGGATATCGCCGGGGCAATATCGTAAGAATGATCGCGCTGATGAAGCAGCAGTACAAGCGGAAGAGATGCCGATTTACTTTATTTGAACAGATGATAAAAGGCCGTCTGAAAGTGTAATAATGAAATCTAGGATTTCTAAAACACTTTTCAGACGGCCTCAATTTTAAAACGTATCAATCAAACAGAATTAGTCGAGTTTTTTGAAATGACGGCGACGTTCCAATTCGCTCAGGTAGCGTTTACGCAGGCGGATGGATTGTGGCGTGATTTCAACCAGTTCGTCATCGTCGATGAACTCAACTGCACCTTCCAAAGTCAATTTGATAGGCGTAGTCAGGCGCACGGCTTCATCTGTACCGCTGGCGCGGACGTTGGTCAGTTTTTTACCTTTCAGAGGGTTTACCACCAAGTCGTTGTCGCGGCTGTGAATACCAATAATCATACCTTCGTAGACTTTGTCGTTTGGAGAAACGAACATACGGCCGCGGTCTTCCAAGTTCCACAGGGCGTAAGCAACAGCTTCACCTTGCTCTTGAGAAACCAGGACGCCGTTGTGACGACCTGGCATATCAGGTTTAACCGGAGCATAGTCGTCAAAAACGTGGCTCATCAAGCCGGTACCGCGGGTCAAGGTCATAAATTCACCTTGGAAACCGATCAGGCCGCGTGCAGGAATATGGTATTCCAAACGTGTACGACCGTTACCGTCGCTTTCCATATTGGTCAATTCGCCACGGCGGCGGCCGAGTTCTTCCATGACCGCGCCTTGGTTTTCATCCGGCACATCCACAGTCAGATTTTCGTAAGGCTCGCATTTTTGACCGTCAATTTCACGGAATACCACGCGCGGTTTGCCGACTGCCAATTCAAAGCCTTCGCGGCGCATGTTTTCCAACAAAATGGTCAAGTGCAATTCGCCGCGGCCAGAAACGCGGAAAACGTCGGCATCGGCTGTATCTTCAACACGCAGGGCAACGTTGGTCAGCAATTCTTTTTGCAGGCGGTCGCGGATTTGGCGGGAAGTCACGAATTTGCCTTCAGTACCGGCAAGAGGAGAAGTGTTGACCATAAAGTCCATGGTCAGGGTCGGCTCGTCCACGCTCAACATAGGCAAGCCTTTGGGATTGTCTTTGTCGGTAATGGTTACGCCGATACCGATGTCTTCAATGCCAGAAATAATCACGATGTCACCGGCCTCAGCTTCTTCCAAAGGTACGCGTTCCAAGCCTTGGAAGCCCAACAGCTGGTTGATGCGGCCTTGGGCGACTTGTTCTTCATGATTCATGACGGCAACGACTTGGCCGGGTTTGATGCGGCCGTTCAGGATGCGGCCGATGCCGAGGCGGCCGGTGTAGTTGTCGTAGTCCAGTTGGGAAATTTGCAGTTGCAGCGTTTTGTCCGCGCTGCCGCTTGGTGCAGGCGTGTGTTTCAAAATGGTCTCGAACAGAGGGCGCATGTCGCTGCTCTCGTCGTTTTCATCCAGTTTGGCAAAGCCGGACAGGCCGGAAGCATAGACGATAGGGAAGTCCAATTGTTCGTCGGTTGCGCCCAAGTTGTCGAACAATTCGAATGTTTGGTCGATAACCCAGCTTGGACGGGCAGATGGTTTGTCGATTTTGTTGATAACAACGATAGGTTTAAGACCCAAAGCCAAGGCTTTTTTGGTCACGAAACGGGTTTGCGGCATAGGGCCTTCTTGTGCGTCAACCAACAGTACGACGCAGTCAACCATGCCCAATACACGTTCCACCTCGCCACCAAAATCAGCGTGTCCCGGGGTATCTACGATGTTAATGTGGTAGCCTTCGTATTCGATGGCGGTATTTTTAGCGAGAATGGTAATGCCGCGTTCTTTTTCAAGATCGTTGCTGTCCATGACGCGTTCTTCGACTTGCTGGTTGGAACGGAATGTACCGGACTGACGCAGCAACTGGTCAACTAATGTGGTTTTGCCATGGTCGACGTGGGCGATGATGGCAATATTGCGGATTTGTTTCATGATAATTTATGTGTTTCAGCTAGGTGCTTAAAAAAAAGATAACTGGCGATTATAGCACGATTCCTAAGTATTGACGGAGTAGAAGATTCAAAAAAATGAGGCAAAAGCAGTTGAGAATAATTCATAATTAAATTTGATTGATTTTGTTGGATTATTTGCTTTTATTTATGGTTAACAAATGTAAATGTTTTTGAATGATGCAATGGATTCTTAATACTAATGTCAAAAAATTGTCATTAAAAACAGGGGATTAATTTTTCAGACGGCCTTTTTGGCTGGTTAACTTTTTTGATAATTGTTTGTATTTTAAATAGAAAATTTGTCAAAAGTGCTTCTTGTGCATACAATTACCTCATTCCATAACAACACACGAATCTTCATTTCGTGATTATCAACTTTTAAAAGAAAGAGAAAGAATTATGCAAGGCAACCAAGCAGTTATTGATTACATGAACGAATTATTGTCTGGTGAGTTGGCTGCTCGCGACCAATATTTTATCCACTCTCGCCTGTACTCTGAATGGGGTTACACCAAACTGTTCGAACGTTTGAACCACGAGATGGAAGAAGAAACCACTCACGCCGAAGACTTCATCCGTCGTATCCTGATGTTGGGCGGTACTCCTAAAATGACACGTGCCGAACTGAACATCGGTACTGACGTAATCTCTTGTCTGAAAGCAGACTTGAACACTGAATACGAAGTACGCGATGCGCTGAAAAAAGGCATCAAATTGTGCGAAGAAGCTCAAGACTACGTTACCCGCGATTTGATGATTGCCCAACTGAAAGACACTGAAGAAGATCACGCTCACTGGTTGGAACAACAACTGCGTCTGATCGAATTGGTCGGCGAAGGCAACTACTACCAAAGCCAACTGTAATCTAGCGTATAACATATTAAGGAGCTGAATATGAAAGGCGATCGCTTAGTTATTCGCGAGCTGAACAAAAACTTAGGTTTGTTGCTGATTACCATTAACCAATACTTCCTGCATGCCCGCATTTTGAAAAACTGGGGCTTTGAAGAATTGGGCGAACACTTCTTCAAACAATCCATCCGCGAAATGAAATCCGCAGACGATTTAATCGAGCGTATTTTGTTCTTGGAAGGTCTGCCTAATCTGCAAGAATTGGGTAAACTGTTGATCGGTGAATCTACCGAAGAAATCATTGCCTGCGATCTGAAAAAAGAGTATGAAAAACATGATACTCTGGTTGCAGCCATCGCTCTTGCAGAAGAGCAACAAGACTATGTCAGCCGTGATTTGTTGGAAAAACAAAAAGACATCAACGAAGAACACATCGACTGGCTTGAAACTCAGCAGGAATTGATTGGTAAAGTTGGTTTGCCAAACTACCTGCAAACAGCGGCGCAAGAGGACTAAAACACAAACCACTGCCAAATATAGCAGTCCCTGCTCCCATCGACGGCATATCTTTACGGATATGCCGTTTTCTTTTATAAAAATGCTTAAAGGCCGTCCGAATGTTCAGACGGCCTTGATTTTATATCGCTTTCAAACGGTATAGATAAGTAGTTTCCTTGTTTCTGGCAAACGCCAAAGGATCGGATTCATCTATTGCTTTTTTGTGTTGCGGTTTAGTTTTCAAAATATCGACTACATTGAGTGAGGCCGTCTGAAAGCATTGGTTTAGAAAGTCTTTGTTGCGCAAATGTAAGTGTTCTGCCAAGTCGGAAATAATTAACCAGGCTTCGCCGTTTGGATTTAAGTGCTGGCGTACGCCGTTGAGGAACGCGGTTAACATGGCATGATTGGGGTCGTAAAGGGCGGTCTCGATGGCAGAGGTCGGTTTTGCCGGCAGCCAAGGCGGATTGCAGACGATAAGGTCGGCGCAAGTTTCGGGAAATAAATCAATCGATTGGATGTTGACAGCTTTATCCAGGCTTAGACGCTCAAGGTTTGCTGTGGCGCAGGCTATTGCTTTTGGGTTGGTGTCTGTGGCAATGATGTCGGGTATGCCTCGCTTGGCCAAAATTGCGGCAATAACACCTGAGCCGGTGCCGATGTCAAAGGCCGTCTGAATATGGGGAGCGAGTGGGGCTTGTGTGATTAAATCCAAATACTCGCCGCGCAGTGGAGAGAATACGCCGAAAGGAACATGGATTTTTCCATCAAGCTGAGGAATGTCTATGCCTTTTTTGTGCCATTCGTGTGCACCGATAAAACCCAATAATTGATTTAGCGGCAAAAGAAACGGTTTGTCGTTTAGTGTGTCGTAAACATCGCACAAGGCGGCGTAGATGTCGGGTGCGCGTGCATTGTCCAGTTGAAAATTAGGTTGGATTTCGATGGCAAGCATATTGAGCAAACGGCTTTGTTGCGCCTGTTTCATACGGTGGGCATGAAAGGCTGTCTGAATATCGGCAGGTGCGCCTTTCTTTTTTTCAGACGGCCTGCGGATACGTTTTTTCATTGCAGATAAGACTTGCTTGGCATTGTGAAAATCGCCAGTCCAAACAGTTGCAGTTTGCGCGTGGGCATTTTTTAAGATTTCTGTTGCGCCTGCTTCTTGTATGTAAACCGCCTGCTTGGGTGGCTTTTGTGTACTTTCGTTGCGCCATTCGATGTCGGAGCGGTTGGTAGGGATGGTATGGGGCATAATGTGTTTCAAATCGGGGAAATAGGGGATTAGTTTACTATATTTAGGATGTGTTCGGTTTGAGAGGAGCTTTTAATAGTCCAAATTAGACAAAATGTATAAAAATTTCTCAAGTTTTAAAATTTATACCAATATTTTGATAAAAATAGATTGTCGTTTTGTCTAAAATGAGTATAATGCAAAACCAGAACACAATAATCTTAATCAGATTTGGACAAGGAACATCATGCAATTAGACATTGACCGTTTGGTTGCCTATTTTGGCGGCGTAAACGCGCTGGCCGAAGCTCTGAAACAGCACGACCCGGAAAATGCTGCGACCACAGCGGCTATCTACAAATGGCGTACACGCGGGTCCCTGCCTTTGGCTCAGTTGCAAAAACTGACCGCTTTGGCGGAAGCGCAAGGCAGACCGCTTGATTTGAATGCTTTTTTACAAAAAAATGAATCTCTGGAGAGAACAGAAATGACACAAACCAACCGCGTTATCATTTTCGATACCACCATGCGCGACGGTGAGCAGTCCCCCGGCGCATCCATGACCAAAGAGGAGAAAATCCGTATTGCCCGCCAGTTGGAAAAGATGGGTGTCGATGTGATTGAGGCAGGTTTTGCAGCAGCCAGTCCGGGCGATTTTGAATCGGTTAATGCGATTGCCAAAATCATTACTAAATCTACAGTTTGCTCATTGGCGCGTGCCGTTGAAAACGATGTGCGCAAAGCAGGCGAAGCTGTTTCCCCTGCTCCGAAAAAACGTATTCACACTTTTATCGCCACCAGCCCCATCCACATGGAGCACAAACTGAAAATGAAGCCGCAGCAGGTCATCGATGCGGCGGTCAAAGCGGTAAAAATTGCCAAAGAATATACTGACGATGTGGAATTTTCCGCCGAAGACGCCGTGCGTTCGGATTTGGACTTTCTCGCCAAAATCTTTACGGCGGTTATCGAGGCAGGCGCAACCACCATCAATATTCCCGATACTGTCGGCTACTCCATCCCTTCCGTATGGTACGAGCGTATCAGTAACATCATCAAAAGCGTGCCCAACGGCGACAAAGTAGTCTGGTCGACCCACTGCCACAACGACTTGGGTATGGCGGTTGCCAACTCGCTGGCCGCTGTTCAGGCAGGCGTGCGCCAGGTGGAATGTACCATCAACGGTTTGGGTGAACGTGCGGGTAATGCCAGCCTTGAAGAAATCGTGATGGCGTTGAAAGTGCGCCACGACCTTTTCGGCTTGGAAACCGGCATTGATACCACGCAAATCGTGCCAGTATCCAAACTGGTATCTACTATTACCGGCTATCCGATTCAGCCAAATAAAGCAGTAGTCGGCGCAAACGCCTTTGCACACGAATCAGGCATCCACCAAGACGGCGTGTTGAAACACCCTGAAACCTATGAAATCATGACTGCCGAATCAGTTGGCTGGTCAACCAACCGCCTGACTTTGGGTAAACTCTCCGGCCGTAATGCTTTCAAAACCAAGCTGGCAGATTTGGGTATTGAGTTGGAAAGTGAAGAGGCGTTGAATGCGGCATTTGCACGCTTCAAAGAGCTGGCGGATAAGAAACGCGAAATCTTTGATGAAGACCTGCACGCTTTGGTGTCTGACGAAATGGGCAATATGAATACCGAAAGCTACAAATTCATTTCCCAAAAAATCAGCACTGAAACTGGTGAAGAGCCGCGCGCCGATATTGTGTTCAGTATTCGCGGTGAAGAAAAACACGCTTCCGCTAGCGGCTCAGGCCCTGTTGATGCCATCTTCAAAGCCATTGAAAGCGTAGCACAAAGTGGCGCAACCTTGCAGATTTACTCTGTCAATGCGGTAACTCAAGGTACAGAAAGCCAAGGCGAAACTTCCGTCCGCCTGCAACGTGGCGACCGTGTGGTCAACGGCCAAGGTGCGGATACCGACGTATTGGTGGCAACTGCCAAAGCCTATTTATCTGCGCTGAGTAAATTGGAATTCGGCCAAGCCAAGCCAAAAGCGCAAGGCAGAGGCATGATTTAATTTATTGAAAAGGTTAAGGCCGTCTGAAATCGTAGTGATACGTTTCAGACGGCCTTTTTTATTTGGTTAGAAAATAGTTTATTTATTGAAGTTTAAGCAGTCGGTCTTGTTCGACCGACAATACGCCATTTATTTTTTTGAAATAGGCAATGGCATCTTCAATCTTGGTCTTGGAAGACGGACGAATAGCAATGCCGTTCAGGTTTTTGTATTCATAAATCAAACTTGCACCCGAGGTTTTCACTGCTTTTAGCAATGGCGCAGAACCGGTTTGGGCATCATAGAAGATAATCAGGTTTCCATTTGTATCTTGGGCTTGTTGCTGAGATGGGATGGCAGTTGATTGAGTAGGAGTACTTGGGCTTTGGCAGGCGCAAAGCAGGGTGGAGAGTAGGATGAATGCTAGGGTTTTCATGGCATTAATTCAATTTGATAAAACACTAAGGCCGTCTAAACAATCGTAAAACGAAATCAAAGTTTCCCTTTACAACTTTCAGACGGCCTTTGTCAGTTATGCTTCAGGCAATTCCATGGCTAGAACGGTTTGCTCTTGTTTGGCACGGAAAGCCGCCAATTTTTCAGCCAATTCAGGATTTTCATTGGCCAAAAGTGAAATAGCAAACAGCGCTGCATTGGCCGCACCGGCTTCGCCAATGGCAAATGTGGCAACAGGAACGCCTTTGGGCATTTGTACAATCGAAAGCAGGGAGTCTTCGCCGCGCAGATATTTGCTGGGCACGGGAACACCCAAGACGGGCACCGTGGTTTTGGCTGCAACCATGCCTGGCAAATGCGCTGCGCCGCCTGCGCCGGCAATGATGGCTTTGATGCCGCGTTCGCGTGCGGTTTCGGCGTATTCAAACATCAAATCAGGCGTACGGTGTGCAGAGACGACACGCGCTTCGTATTCAACGCCGAATTCTTTGAGAAATTGTGCTGCCTGCTGCATCACCGGCCAATCGCTGTTGCTGCCCATAATAATGCCGACTTGGATCATGAAGAGTTCCTTTTGCTTGAATGGATTAAGGGTAAAAAAATATTCAGACGGCCTTGGGGATGACAAGGCCGTCTGAACGTTTATCTTTGTTTGAGACTGATGGAAGCGCGTTTTGCCGCTTCGCTGTTGGGGAAGCTTTGTATCAGTTTGCGCCATGTGCTGCGGGCGATGTCTTTTTGTTGCAGTTTGTATTGGCATTGGCCGATGCTGTACATGGCATCGGGAGCTTGCGGGCTGTTGCGGAATCGGTTGGCGTAGCGGTTGCCGATTTCGATAACGGATTCGCAGTTGCCCAGACGTTGTTGGCTTTGCAGGAGCAGGTACATATTGCGGCGGGCAATTTCGCTGCCATTGCCGCCGTCAGCCTCTTTCAAAATGGCCACTGCGGCGGAATAGTTGTTACGCTGATAGTATTTTTGCGCCTGATTATAAAGGCGTAATTCGTTTTGTGCGGCTGAGTCTGTTTCAGACGGCACGCCGCCGCCATTTGCCAAATAGTTCATTTTCAGCTTGCGGTCGTCCAATCGCTGGGCTTTGGGATTGGAAGCAGAAGTAGTCGGACGTTTGATAGTCCGTTGTTGTTCCAATGTGTGCAAGCGTTGATTTAATTCTTCAACCGTGCGTTCCAGTCGGGCAATTTGTATACCTAAGTGGTCAATCTGGGTTTGTGCGTCCAAACGCGGATAGGGAATACTTTTTTCAGGCAAAGGCTCACGCGGAATATCCGGCAGGACGAAGTTAGGATTATCGGCTGGTTGAAGAGGATGGGAAACGGCGCACGATGTGGCCAATAGAGTAAGCGGCAAAAGAAACAGGGAATGTGATAATGTTTTCATCGGATTGTGTCGTTTTATTTTTTTAGTAGCAGTGTCAAACCGTCGCCGACAGGCAGGGTAATGGGAATAATGCGTGTATCGCGCGGCAGATTTTGGTTGAAATGGCGCAGGATATCCAAGCTGGGCGGATCATTTTCGGCAGCTTCATTCATGACGCGCCCACCCAACAAGATATTGTCGATGGCAATCACGCCGCCACTCCGTACCAGTTGCAAACAGCGTTCGAAATATTTTGGCGTAGGCGGTTTGTCGGCATCGATAAGTGCCAAGTCGTAGCTTTCTGATTCTCCTTGCGCAATCAAATCGTCCAAAGTCAGCAAAGCCGGTTGCAGATGAAGCGAGATTTTATGCGCTACGCCTGCTGCCTGCCATGTTTCGCGGGCAATATCGGTAAAGGTTACATTAATGTCGCAAGCCGTGATTTTGCCGTCTTCGGGGAGGGTAAGCGCCATGGCGGCGCTGCTGTAACCGGTAAAGACGCCAACTTCCAAATATTTTTTGGCATTCAATAATTTGGACAACCACACCAACATGGCCGCCTGCTCTTGGGCGATGGCCATCTTTCCCAGACGATGTGATTGGGTACGCTCGCGCAATGCGGTCAAAACGGGATGTTCGGATTGACCGATGCTGTTAAGGTAATGTTGTAATGCCGGATCGGTATTGTGTGTGTTGGTCGTCATGCCGATACGGGATTAGTCTTGATAGTAGGTGTACGGTTTTTTGTTGACTTTGGCCGCTTCAAATTCGGCCTGCTCTGTCGGATTGAGGGTAACATCCCACAGCAAATGGCGGTTTTCGAGGCGTTGTGCTTCCATTTCGGGATTGTCTTCCATGAGTTTGTCTAGGAATTGGGTAGCTTCGGATTTGTAGTGGTACATGATGTTCTGCCTGCATCGTTGTCAGACCGTCATTATAGCCGATATTTTTTGCCAATACGCTAATTAATCGAACTTCCATAAGGTATAATGGCACGTCTTTTTTAGGCCGTCTGAAGCCTTTGCTCAATGTTTTGCCCCTTCTGCGACAGAATATTGTGCAAAGGCTTAAGCCAGACAAGTTTCAGACGGCCTTTTTTATTGTGAAAAGAGCTGCTTATGTTAAAAAAATGGCTGCATAAAGTGTTGCCTAAAAAACACGTCAAATCGTTGCCCGAAAAGGAAATTATCCCGCTTGAGCAACACGGTATCCGCGCGGATATGTTGAGCTTTGCCGCAGAGAAAATTGCCAAACGCCTGCATGAAGCCGGTTTTCAGACTTATGTTGTAGGTGGGGCCGTTCGGGATTTGTTGCTCGGGGTCGAGCCCAAAGACTTTGATATCGCAACCGATGCCACGCCGGAGCAAATCCGCAAAGTATTCCGCCGCAGCCGCATTATCGGCCGCCGCTTCCAAATCGTTCATGTGATGATTGGTCCTGAAACCATTGAAGTGACGACGTTCCGCGGTGGCGATAAGGTTCAGCAAAATGCGCAAGGCCGCATTATGAAGGACAATACTTACGGCAGCATTGAAGAAGATGCCATGCGTCGCGACTTTACTTGTAATGCGCTGTATTACGACCCGATTAAAGAGGAGATTTGGGACTTCCATCAGGGCGTGGCTGATGTTGCCGATAAAAAATTGGTGATGATAGGCGATCCTGCCGAACGCTATCAGGAAGACCCAGTCCGTATTCTTCGTGCCGTCCGTTTGTCGGGCAAGTTGGGCTTTGAAGTGGAAGAGCAAACGGCTTTGCCAATTGCAGAATATGCAGGCCGTCTGAAAAATGAGCCTGTGGCCCGTCTTTTTGACGAAATTCTGAAAATTCTGTTTTCCGGTTATTCTCGTGCCTGTTTGAAAAGGCTAAACGAGTTGGGTATTCCCGAAGGCATCCATCCGCTTTTAGATGCCTTGAAAACTGCCGAAGCGGCTGAAAACCGTATGATTATGTTGGCCTTGAAAAATACCGACGAGCGTATCCGTGCGGATAAGTCCGTTTCCGTCGGTTTCGTATTGGCGGCAGTATTGTGGCCGACACTAAACGCCATTTGGCAACGCAATCAAAGCCATGGTCAAAAACCTGTCCCTGCGCTGATGGATGCGATGAACACCATGCGCGATACGGTGGAGAAAGGTTGGGGCGTACCGCAAAGATTCTCTGCAACCATGCGTGAAATCTGGCAATTTCAGCCGCAATTCGACAATATGCGCGGTGCGCGCCCGTATCGTCTGTTGGCTCAAGCCCGTTTCCGTGCCGCTTATGACTTCCTGATTTTGCGTAGCGAAGTTGGCGAGGTTGATAAAGAGATGGCTTCTTGGTGGACAACTTTCCAGCATGCCGATGAGGAAACCCGTCAGCAAATGACTGCGGCCAATGAGCGCAAACGTCAGAAACAAAGTGGATCAACTGACGGCAAACCCAAACGTCGCCGCCGCCGTCCAAAAAAGAAAACCACTGAGGCTGAATAAAATTTAAGGCCGTCTGAAACCATTAAATCTTTTGAGATTTGGTTTTCAGACGGCCTTTTTGTATTTTAATAAAAACCGCAGGTCTTTCAACCTGCGGTTTGCTTTTACGATTTGTTTTCTTCGCTGTCGAGGAAGCTGCGGAGGCGGTCGCTGCGGGTAGGATGGCGCAGCTTGCGCAGGGCTTTGGCTTCGATTTGACGGATACGTTCGCGGGTTACGTCAAATTGTTTGCCGACTTCTTCCAAAGTGTGGTCGGTATTCATATCGATACCGAAACGCATACGCAACACTTTGGCTTCGCGCGGGGTCAGGCTTTCGAGGATTTCTTTGGTTACTTCGTGCAGGCTGGTGTACATCGCAGCTTCTGCCGGCGCAACGTTGTTGGCATCCTCGATGAAGTCGCCCAAGTGCGAATCGTCGTCGTCGCCAATCGGTGTTTCCATGGAAATCGGCTCTTTGGCGATTTTCATGATTTTGCGGATTTTGTCCTCCGGCATTTCCATCAACTCGGCCAGTTTGGCGGAATCAGGTTCTTCACCGGTTTCTTGCAGGTATTGGCGCGAGATACGGTTCATTTTGTTGATGGTTTCAATCATGTGAACCGGAATGCGGATGGTACGCGCTTGGTCGGCGATGGAACGGGTAATCGCTTGACGGATCCACCATGTGGCGTAAGTCGAGAACTTGTAGCCGCGACGGTATTCGAATTTGTCCACCGCTTTCATCAGGCCGATATTGCCTTCTTGAATCAAATCCAGGAACTGCAAGCCGCGGTTGGTGTATTTTTTAGCAATGGAAATAACCAAACGTAAGTTGGCCTGAATCATTTCCTGTTTGGCTGCTGAGGTTTCTTTCTCGCTCAGCACCATGTTTTTGTTGATTTCTTTCAACTCTTCGATGGAAATGCGGGTTTCGGTTTCCATATTGGCCAGCTCGGCTTGTTTTTCTAGGATGGCGTGGCGGAAACGATCCAATGCGTTTGCCCATACACGGCCTTTGGCTACTTCTTTTTCAACCCATTCCAAATCGGTAATAGCAGGCAGGAAGTTTTCGATGAAGTAGTCGCGTTCCATACGTACGCGGTCGATACAGATATCGCGGATTTCGCGTTCGAGTTTGCGGATGTTTTCAACGCGACTGCGTAGGTTGCTGCTCAAATTTTCGATTTGACGTGTGGCAAAACGGACTTCTAACAGTTTGTTGGCAATGGCATCGCGGTGTTTCAGGTAGTTGGCGTGCTGACTGCCGTGTTTTTCCAACTGCTTGATCATTTTGCCGTATTCGCTCTCGATAAAGGCGAAGTGTTCCAAAACTTTTTGTTTCAGTTCGGCTAAATGGGCGGCGGATATGGCTTCAGAGTCGTTACCTGAATCGTCTTCATCTTCCTCGTCGCCATCTTCATCATCGCTATCGGTTTCACCTTCTTCATCATCAGGTTTGGCATTTTCCAAATGACCTAAGCCCAATTCGTTCAACAAAACTTCATTAGGGTCGATGATGGCTTCAACGACCTCATCCACACGGATTTCGTCGTTGCGGACTTGCTCGATCAACGCCAGAATTTCGGCAATCGAACCCGGGCAGGCGGAGATTGCCTGCACCATGTTTTTCAGTGCATTTTCGATTTTTTTGGCGATGATGATTTCGTCTTCACGCGTCAACAGATCGACTTGCCCCATTTCACGCATATACATACGCACAGGGTCGGTTGTGCGGCCGAATTCTGAATCTGCGCTGGAGAGTGCTGCTTCGGCTTCTTCAACAGCATCGTCGTCGGTCATGGCGGCGGCGTTGTCGCTCAAGAGGATGTCTTCAGCATCGGGGGCTTGCTCGGTTACTTGGATGCCCAAGCCGGAAATCATGCTGACGATGTTGTCGATTTGTTCGGCATCGGACATATCGTCGGGCAGAGCGTCGTTAATTTCAGAATAAGTGATGTAGCCGCGTTCTTTACCCATGATAATGAGTTGGCGCAGACGCGCGCGCTGCTCTTCGATACTCAAGGGACGGTTGTCATCTTGGTCTTGGTATTCTTCGTAGTTTTGGTTTTTAGACATGGATTGCTCTCTAGGTTGATAGGATGCCGACGGTTTACGGTGATGTGGCCGTACCTGAAGGCGGAGCAGAGCTTTTTGTTGTGAAATCAGATTTCACTTTAATACTCTGAGGCTGTCTGAAAATATTACAGATGGAGTGTTCTGCGTGTCATGTTTCGCAGCGTGTGTTTAGATTGTTCAGACGGCCTGAGGGGTTAGTTTTGCTTTGCCGTCAAAAGCGACAGCAATAGTCTTTTTTCATTTTCAGTCAAACCAGTTTGAATACTTTTTTGCTTTAAAGTTTCGATTTGACTGTATTTTAATTCATTTAACAACTTTTTCATGCCGATTTGGAAACTTTCGCAATCTTCTTCGTTATCCCCTTCCATTTCTTCAGAGTGAAGGGTCGATAAAAAGATTTGATTGACGGTTTCCTCATAGGGCGAACCGCGCATATATTCAAACACTTGTGCAGTTGCAGGAGTCGTGTCGTGATGCTTGATGGTTTCGGCCAAATTGGCAAGGCAGGCAAAATCGCCGCTTAACGCCAGATAATCGGGCAGGTCTATATATGAAGCCCAAGCCGGATTTATCAAGAGGCTTCGTATCTGTCTTTGAACCAGTGTCAGCATGGTTGGCTGTTTGACAGAAATAGGCGGCAGTTTGTAACTTTTTTGTTTGACGTGCCGCTTGGGCGCTTCTTGTCCGAGTAACTGGGCGAGGTTGTCAGGATCAATACCCACCAACTCACTAAGTTTTTGTTTCAGGAGATAGCCCAATGCCGGCGCGGTAATTTGCGCTAAAAGCGGAGAACTGGTTTTGACCAATTCTGCTTTGCCTTCTTGCGTATTGAGGTTGAGGCCGTCTGAAAGATGTTCCCAAAAGTATTCCGATAGGGGCTTGCTTTGGTTTAACAAGGCATCTTCAAATTGAGCCTTGCCATAGGCACGGATGTAGCTGTCTGGGTCGTGTTCTTCGGGTAGGAATAGAAAATGCAGCGATTTATCGTCTTTTAATTGCGGTAACGCATTTTCCAGCGCGCGCCAAGCCGCTTTACGTCCCGCGCTGTCGCCATCAAAACAAAAATAAATACTGTCGGCCTGACGCATCAGGATTTTGACGTGTTCCGCCGTGGTTGCCGTACCCAAAGCCGCTACGCCGTAGCCGACGCCGAACTGCGCCAATGCGACCACGTCCATGTAGCCTTCGACCACCAAAATCCGTCCTGCCTCTTTTACGGCAGCACGCCCTTCATATAGCCCGTAAAGGTTTTTCCCTTTATCGAACAAAGGGGTATCGGGAGAATTCAGGTATTTGGGTTTGGAGTCATCCAATACGCGGCCACCAAAGCCGATGACCTGTCCGCGAGGATTGCGGATGGGGAACATAACCCGATGGCGAAAGCGGTCATAATGTTTGCCTTCGTTATCAATGACCATACCCGTATCCACTAACGCAGTATTCGGATAGGGTTGGAATACTTGCGCCAAAGGTTGCCAACCGTCAGGCGCATAGCCCAAACCATAATGCGCGATGACTTCCGCACTCAAGCCGCGCTTATCCAAATAAGCCTTCGCCACCGGATTGAATTTCAACTGTTGCGCATAAAAATCCGCCGCCGCCGCCGTCGTTTCTTCCAAAGTTTGTTGCTTTTTTTTACGTTCGGCACGGATTTCGGGGTTGTCTTCCTGCCCGCGAACTTTAGGCACTGTCATACCGACGCGATCAGCCAAAAACTGCACCGCCTCCGGAAACGACAGCCCCTGATGTTCCATCACAAAACCAATCGCCGAACCATGAGCCCCGCAACTGAAGCAATGGTAAAACTGCTTGGTCGGGCTGACCGAAAACGATGGCGTCTTTTCCTTATGAAACGGACAGCAGGCCATATAGTTCGCCCCGCCTTTCTTCAGCGGAACCTGTTCGTCGATAATATCGACAATATCGACTTTGGACAAAAGCTCGTCAATGAAATCAGATGGAATCATGGTTCGGCAGAAGAGGATGGACGGAAAATATTTCAGACGGCCTTATAAACAGACAAAGGCCGTCTGAAAATGGAATTTTAGATGAGGGTCGAGATGAGTTTTGTATTATAGCAAATAGTTGTAATACATGTGTCTTATCCTTTTGAGGTAGGGTATTAATAATCGTATTTCATTCGTTATTAAGATAGATATGATGTCGTTAAAGCAAAGGCCGGCTATAAGATATTCAGACGACCTTTGCTGTTGTCTTATTTTGCGATTCAGTTGCGCTTTCATGGTATGAATATGATAATGAACGTATATCCTCGGTTTTAGAAAGGTCGTTTCTCATGAAAGATTTTGCACGTTTGCTCAATCATCCCGATATTTCCTTTTCTCCGATTCCAGATGCCATTAAAGTTGATAACCCTGCAACAGGTGAGGCTTTGGCGTTTGTCCGTAAGACTGATTCAGACGGCCTGAAGCTTTTGATTCAAAAGGCAGAGGCGGCACAAAAATTATGGGCGGCAAAAACTGCGTTGGAGCGGGCCGATGTGTTGTGGCGCTGGTATTTTTTGATTAAAGAAAACAAAGAAGAACTCGCGCGTATCATGACGATGGAGCAGGGCAAAAGCCTGACTGAGGCGCGTGGTGAAATTGATTATGCGGCTTCGTTTGTGCGCTGGTTTGCGGAAGAGGCGCGGCGGATTGACGGCGATGTGCTGACAAGTGTGAAAGCGTCGCAAAAACTGGTTGTACTGAAACAGCCTGTCGGCGTTACCGCTGCGATTACGCCGTGGAACTTCCCGTTTGCGATGATTGCGCGCAAGGCTGCGCCTGCTTTGGCGGTGGGCTGTGCGATGATAGTTAAACCTGCATCGCTCACGCCTTTGAGTGCGTATGCATTGGTCGTTTTGGCTTATGAAGCCGGCGTGCCGCAGGATTTGTTGCCTGTTGTCAGCGGTAGTGCTTCGGAAATCAGCCATGAATTTGCCACGAATCCGACTGTGCGCAAAATCAGCTTTACTGGCTCAACCGAAGTCGGCGCGAAGATTTTTGCCGACAGCGCGGCAGACATTAAAAAACTCAGTTTGGAACTGGGCGGCAATGCGCCGTTTATCGTGTTTGACGATGCCAATTTGGACAAAGCCGTTGAAGGCGCTCTGGCCAGCAAGTTCCGCAACAGCGGTCAGACCTGCGTCTGCACCAACCGCGTTTACGCTCAATCCGGCATTTACGACGAATTTTGCAGCAAATTAAGTGAAAAAGTGGCTGCGCTCAAATTGGGCAACGGCTTGGATGAAGGCGTCAACCAAGGGCCATTGATTGAGGAAAAAGCGGTGGAGAAAGTCGAGCAGCACATCGTCGACGCGCTCTCCAAAGGCGCGGTTTGCCTGACTGGCGGCAAACGCAGCGCGTTGGGCGGAACATTTTTTGAGCCGACTGTTTTAAGCGGCGTTACGGCGCAAATGGCGGTAGCTCGCGAGGAAACCTTCGGACCTTTGTGTCCGGTGTTCCGTTTTGAAACCGAAGCCGAAGTTATCGAGGCTGCGAACAATACGGAATACGGTTTGGCAGCTTACCTTTTTACCTCTGACACCGCCCGTCAATGGCGCGTCGGCGAAGCCTTGGAATACGGCATGGTCGGCATCAATACGGGCTTAATCAGTAATGAAGTAGCACCGTTTGGCGGCGTAAAACGCAGCGGTTTGGGACGTGAAGGCAGTAAATATGGTGTGGACGAATATTTGGAATTGAAATATTTGTGTATTGATATGGCGGAATAAGGCTGTACAGTAAAGGCCGTCTGAAATTTGGTTTTCAGACGGCCTTTGTTTTAGAGTAGATCCTGGATGGCTGAACGCTCTTCTTCCAATTCGGCCAGCGTAGCGGCGATACGTTTTTGGCTGAATTCATCCGACAAGTCCAAGCCTTGGACGATGCGGTAGCTGCCTTCGTCACAAATGACGGGGAAGCCGAAAATCAAACCTTCGGGAATGCCGTAAGAGCCGTCGGATGGAACGCCCATGGTTATCCATTTACCACTGCTGCCGAGCAAGTTGTGCCTGCGGCAGGTCGAGCAGCTGTAGGATAACGGGTTGGTCGCGTCCGAGCATGATGCCGCCGGCGATACGGAAGAGGGTGGCGTAGGCGATTTGGCCTGCCGCGCCGGTAACGGCAATTCGGACGGGTGGCTTGAGGGTCATATTTTTCCTTTTGAAGTCGTTGTTTTACTTGATTTTCGGATTATAGCAGTATTATGGGGAGAATGATGTAGTAAGGCCGTCTGAAATTTGATTTTCAGACGGCCTTAAGTGTTTGAAAAGATTATTCGCCGTTTTTCTTTTCGGCTTGTTCTTCGGCAGCTTCATAGGCTTCGACGATTTTTTGCACCAAAGGATGGCGGACGACGTCTTCGCTGGTGAAGGTGTGGAAATACAGGCCTTCTACATCGCGCAGTTTTTCGCGTGCATCTTTCAAGCCGGATTTGATGTTGCGCGGCAGGTCGATTTGGCTGATGTCGCCGGTAATGACTGCTTTGGCACCGAAGCCGATACGGGTCAGGAACATTTTCATTTGTTCGGGCGTAGTGTTTTGCGCTTCGTCCAAAATGACATACGCGCCATTTAAGGTGCGGCCGCGCATATAGGCCAGCGGCGCAATTTCAATCAAACCTTTTTCCATCAGTTTGGTTACACGGTCGAAACCCATCAAATCGTAAAGCGCATCGTAAAGCGGTCGCAGGTAGGGATCGACTTTTTGCGCCAAATCGCCCGGCAGGAAGCCTAATTTTTCGCCTGCTTCGACTGCTGGGCGCACCAAAACGATGCGTTCGATTTGATGTTTTTCCATGGCATCGACGGCGGCGGCAACGGCAAGATAGGTCTTACCCGTACCGGCAGGGCCTAAGCCGAACACGACATCGTGGTTGAGCAAGGCGCGGATATAGCCGTTTTGGCGCGGGGTGCGGCCGCCGATGCTGCCGCGTTTGGTGCGGAAATAGTATTGTTGGTCGTGGTGTTTCTCTTCGTGTTTTTCATCTGCGGTTTTGGCTTCAACGGCCGCTAGGCTGATGGCGTTGTCGTCTAAGTCGCCTTTTTCTGCGGCTTCGGCAAGCGACAGCAAGGCACGGCGGCCGGCGTGTGCCAGTTCGCCCATGAAGGTGAAATGTTCGAAGCGGCGGCTGATTTGGATATCAAGGGCTTTACCTAAGGCTTCGAGATTGCTGTCGAGCGCGCCGCACAGGCGTTGCAACACGGTATTGTCAATTTCTTCAAACTGCAGATGGACGGTGTGGGTCATATTGGTTTCCGTAAATAAATCTAATTTTTCCGTATTATACCCTTGTTCAGACGGCCTGCTTTATAATACGTCGCTTCTTTTTAATAAACCGTTTCAATCAAAATGAATCACACTGCTTCTCCTCAATCGGAATTTCTGCGCGGTATCAAAGAATGTTCCCCCATGCTGATCGGCTTGTTGCCGTGGGCGCTGATTTTGGGCATGCAGGGCGGGCAAAAGGGCATGAGCTGGCTGGAAATGCTGTTGATGACGGGCATGAACTTTGCCGGAGGTTCGGAATTTGCCGCAGTCAATTTGTGGGCAAATCCTTTGCCAATTATGCTGATTGCAACAGTTACGTTTATGATTAATTCGCGCCATATCCTGATGGGTGCGGCGATTGCGCCGTATATGAGGGATATGCCGCTGAAAAAGGCGATGCCCGCGCTGTTTTTTATGTGTGATGAAAGCTGGGCAATGGCATTTGCTGAAATTCAAAAGCGTAAGGCGGCAGGTTTGCCTGCATTCAATATGCCGTTTTATGCCGGCGTGTGTTTTATTTTGTATGTAACGTGGATTGGTTTTGCGGCGTTTGGCGCGGCAGTCGGCCCGATGTTCGGCGATGTGGCGGCTTGGGGCTTCGGCATGGCGTTTCCTGCGGTGTTTTTAGTGTTGCTGCGCGGTATGTGGAAGAGCTTTGCGGCTTCACGCCCTTGGTTTGTCAGCTTGATTGTGGCGTGCGCAACTTATTTGACCGTGGATGGCGCATGGTATGTTCCGGCCGGGACGTTGTCGGGCTTGTTGGCGGCGTATGTGTGGGGAGAGCAAAAATGAAGGATTTGTTGTCGCTGCAATCGTTTTTGCTGTTTTTAAGCATGTTGGCCGTTACTTATTCAACCCGATTAATCGGCTTTTTTGCATTGCGCAACCGTATGTTGAGCCGTCGCGCGCAAGTGGTGATGGAGGCTGCGCCGGGCTGCGTGTTGATTTCTGTAATTGCGCCTTATTTTGTGTCGGACAAACCGCATGAGTTGATTGCCATTGCTTTGACGGTATTGGTGGCCAGCCGGTTTTCGATGTTGGTGACGGTATTAATCGGCGTTGGCACTTCGGGCATACTCGGTTATTTGATGAAATAAAAAATTTTCAGACGGCCTTACTTGTTATAATGGCCATCTAAATTTTTTGATAAAGCAAAAACATGGCAAACCAACGACTCATCTATGGCTTTCACGCCGTCAATGCCCGTTTGTGGCAAAACCCGAAATCGATTACCGAACTCTATATCCAAGAGGGCAAATCTGATGCGCGCACCCGCGATGTATTGGATAAAGCGGCCTCTGAAAACGTACGCGTGCATTTTGCTGATGCCGACCGCCTGAATGCCATCAGCAAAGGGGCGCGTCATCAGGGCGTGGTCGGGTTTATCGATGCCTCCAAAAACCATGTTCACTTGGAAGATGTGTTGGAAAACCTGAGCGAACCACCGTTTTTGCTGGTATTGGACGGCATTACCGATCCGCACAACCTCGGCGCGTGCCTGCGTACTGCCGATGCGATGGGCGTGCATGCCGTGATTGCGCCCAAAGACAAAAGTGCCGGCCTGAATGCGACCGTCAGCAAAGTTGCCTGTGGCGCGGCGGAAACCGTGCCGTATATTACCGTAACCAATCTTGCCCGTACTTTGCGTGAATTGAAAGAATACGGCATTTGGATTGTCGGCACGGACATGGGCGGCGACTCCGACCTTTACCACTGCGACTTGCCCGACAGCGTAGCTTGGGTAATGGGCAACGAAGGCGAAGGCATGCGCCGCCTGACGCGCGAACATTGCGATATGCTGGTATCGATTCCGATGTTTGGCACAGTTGAAAGTATGAACGTTTCCGTCAGCGCAGGCATGGTATTGAGCGAAACCCGCCGTCAACGTGTGTTGAAATCGGAAAAATAAAAAGTGTAATTAAAAGGCCGTCTGAATGTTTTTCAGATGGCCTTTTTCAGGTTTATTCTTTAACCAAAGGGCCTGATTGCTTTTCATTACCGGCGGCAATGCGTACCAATTGGAGAAATTCCGATTTCAGCTCAAACGGATCATCACCTTGGACTTGCTGTACCATTTTTTCAATGTCGCTCCAGCCAAGTTTGCCGTTGTATTCGCCGCCGCGCAGGGCTTGGGCATAGGAAGCTGCTGCAAGGGCGAGCAGGGTGTCTTTATCGGCTTGCTCCAGCGGTTTGCTGCCAACGGGAATTGCTTGTTCCATCAGCTTGCTATCTTTTCCCCCGGGCAGTTTGTAGCGTACTTTAACAAAGGCGTATTCGTTTTTACTGCCTTTGGCGGCAGGGGCTTTTTGATAGCGTGATTCGTTCAGCCAGCCGTTTTTGCCTGCCGGAATGATTTCATAGATGGCGGTCACGCTGTGGCCTGAGCCGATATCGCCCGCATCGACTTTGTCATTGTTGAAGTCTTCATTGCGCAGGGTACGGTTGGTGTAGCCGACCAAGCGGTATTCTTTGACAGTAGCAGGATTGAACTCGACTTGGATTTTGACATCTTGCGCAACGGTGGCAAGCGTGGAAGTCAGTTGTTGTTGCAAAACTTTTTTCGCTTCTTTTTCGTTGTCGATGTAGCTGTAATTGCCGTCGCCTGCATCGGCAATTTGTTCCATCATGTCTTCGTTGTAATTGTCCGTACCGAATCCTAGCGTGCTGAGTGAAACACCGGTTTTACGTTTTTCGGCAACCATGGATTTGAGCGTTTCGGTATCAGATACACCAACGTTAAAGTCACCATCGGTCGCCAGCAGGATACGGTTGATGCCGTTGGGTATAAAGGCTTTTTGCGCTTGCTCGTAGGCCATGCGTAAAGCGGATTCGCCCGAAGTCGAGCCTTCTGCTTTCAGTTTGTCGATGGCCTTCAGGATGGTTTCTTTATCAGCACCTGATGTGGGCGGAAGCACCAGCTCTTCGCCTGATGAATAGGTAATCAGGGTAACTTTGTCCTGAGGACGTAATTGTTGGGTCAAGATCCGTAGCGTTTTTTGAACCAGCGGAAGTTTGTTTTCTGTATTCATACTGCCGGATACGTCCACAAGGAATACCAGATTGGCAGGCGGCAGATCTTTCTTTGCCGTGTCTTGTGCTTGGATACCGATTTTGATCAGCTTGGCTTCCGGTTGCCATGGAGAATCAATGGTTTCGGTATGAACGGCAAATGGACGGCCGTCAGTAGGCAGCAGATAGTTATAAGGGAAGTAATTGATGATTTCCTCAATGCGCACGGCATCTTTGGGCGGCTGTTCTCCATTGTTCAGAAATCGGCGGACGTTAGCGTAGCTGCCGGTATCGACATCGATGCTGAATGTAGAAACAGGCTCTTGGGCAACGGATTTGACCGGTTGGTCGGGTTGTTCTTGGTAGCGTTCAGTGTTTTCTGCAAGAGACAGATTTTCTTCAGCAACGGCAGCAGCAGGCAATGCTGAGCCTGGTGCGCCATGAAGATTTTCGGTTGACGAGTCTGATCGGTCGAGTGGGCCGGAACACGCTGTCAAAGCTGCTAAAGTGAGTATGGAAACGGTTTTCAGGAAGAAACGGGGCATGATTTAAGCTCCTGGGAAATATCACATGCTGATTATTAAAAGTGTTGATGGCAGTGTATTGGCAGAGTTAACGCTGGCGCTGAGTCACTTTTTTTGAGTTTTAATGTGTGAATAGTGGGTTAAGTTTAAATCAGGACAAGGCGGAGCAATGCGGTACTGGTTTAAACTTAACCCACTATGTTTATGACTTGTGCAAGATTTTGTCGGGCTGAGACGATTTTGTAAAGGCCTCAGCCCCGATTTGTCTTACATTAACTTTTCTTCCGTCGACGTTCGCCCGGCAGCAGCATATCCGCCCATTTGATGATGTTGGCGACTTCTGCCGGATTGAGTTCGTAGAACTGGCCGCGTTTGAGGCGGTTTGGCAGGCCGATGGGGCCGAAGCCTACGCGGACGAGGCGGCTGACGGTCAGTCCTTGGCTTTCAAAAATGCGGCGTACTTCGCGGTTGCGGCCTTCTTTGATAACAACGTTGTACCATTTGTTCGCGCCTTCGCCGCCTTGTTCGTAGATGCGTTCTACTTTAGCCAAGCCGTCTTCGAGCATGACGCCTTCTTCGGTCAGGACGCGCATTTGTTCGGTGGTCAACTCGCCCAATACGCGTACGGCGTATTCGCGTTCGACTTCAAAGCTGGGGTGGGCAAAGCGTTGAACGAGTTCGCCTGAAGTGGTCAGGATCAAGAGGCCGCTGGTATTGATGTCCAAACGGCCGATGGCCACCCAGCGGCTGCTGGCTGCTTGCGGCAGGCGGTCGAAAATGCTGACGCGGCCTTGCGGGTCGTCGCGGGAAACGATTTCGCCTTCTTGTTTGTAGTAGAGGATGATGCGTGGCAGGCGGTCTGCCCATTTGAGTTTGATGATGCTGCCTTTGACAGTAACATGGTCATCGGGCGTAACTTTTTCGCCCAGTTGGGCTACGCGGCCGTTGACGGTTACCCAGCCGTTGCTGATCCATTCTTCCATTTCGCGACGTGAGCCGACGCCGGAAGCGGCCAAGACTTTTTGCAGGCGCTCAGGTTCAAAGCGTGAAAGGTCGCTGCGGCGTTCTTTCAAATCGCGGGCGTGCTCCATGATTTTTTGGTTGGGGTTGCGGACAACCAGTTTTTTGGCTTTGGCGGCACGTTGTTTTGGGGCGGTATTTTGAGCTTTGGGGCCGTCTGAAACTTTTTGGCCGTAAGGTTTGCCTGATGTTTTGCGCTCGTCGTCTGGACGTTTTTTATTGGCAAAGGATTTGGCCGGTTTGGAAGGTTTTTTGGCGGTAGATGATACGCCGTCGCGCCATTGGCGTTTGCTGGAAGGCTGTTTGGACATGATTTTTCCTAACTCGCTTGAAAAAGCGGTTCTTCTGCGGCATTTGCGGCAGGGGTTGGATTGGGGGAAAAGGCCGTCTGAAAATCAGATTCAGACGGCCTGCCGATGAAAGGCTGTATTGTAACTCAACCAGTAAATTTTTGTTTGAAAATCCGAAAATTATGGCGAAAGGCGTTCGCGTATCCAGTTGCCGTCAACCAGGCGGTATTGGATGCGGTCGTGCAGGCGGCTGGGGCGGCCTTGCCAGAATTCGATGCGGTCGGGAATAACGAGGTATCCGCCCCAATGCGGCGGGCGGGGAACATGCAGGGGATGTTTGACACCGACGGCCGCGGCCTTGGCCACCAAGACGGCTTTGCTGGAAATCACTTCGCTTTGATCGCTTGCCCATGCGCCGATACGGCTGGTGTAGGGGCGGCTTTCAAAATATTCGTCCGAAGCGGCGGCGTCGAGTTTTTCAATGCGTCCTTCAATGCGCACTTGGCGTTCGAGTTCCGGCCAGAAAAAAGTCATGGCGGCAAAAGGGTGTGCCGTATAGGAGCGGCCTTTGCGGCTGTGGTAATTGGTAAAGAAAACAAAGCCTTTGGGGTTGACTTCTTTCAGTAGTACCATACGGCTGTTAGGCCTGCCGTCTTCGCCTACGGCGGCAACGTTGACCGCGGTCGGCTCGTTGACTTCGGCGTGAATCGCTTCGTTCAGCCATTGCTCGAATTGGACAATCGGGTCGGCGTGGCATTCGGCTTCCGACAGCTCGCGTTTGCTGTAATCTTCGCGGATATTGTGCAGATCCATGATTTTTCTCCTTAGGTCTGACTGAATCATACTCCGTTTTTTCAGACGGCCTCAAGGGCATTTGTGTATAATCGTAGCCCTTTCCAATATAGAACAATACGGAGTCCCGTCATGCAAACCGAAGTCGAACTGAAAATCTTAAATCCGAAAATGGCCGATTCCCTGCCTGCTTATGCAACGCCCGGTTCCGCCGGTTTGGACTTGCGTGCCTGCTTGGATGAAGCTGTTGTAATGCAGCCGGGTGATGTGTATCTCGTTCCGACCGGTTTGGCGGTGCATTTGGCCAACCCTGCGTATGCAGCCGTTTTATTGCCGCGTTCCGGCTTGGGTCATAAACACGGTATTGTTTTGGGCAATTTGGTCGGTTTGATTGACTCGGATTATCAAGGCGAATTGAAGGTTTCTTTGTGGAACCGTGGTAAAGAAGCGTTTACCATCGAGCCGATGGAACGCATCGCGCAGATGGTGATTGTGCCGGTTGTCCAAGCTGCGTTTAAGGTTGTGGACGAGTTTGCCGCCAGCGAGCGCGGTGAAGGCGGATTCGGCAGCACCGGCAAAGCCTGATGATTTAAAAGGCCGTCTGAAACAGGATAAATTGAAATATTTGATTTCGGTTTGCCACGGTTCAGACGGCCTTTTTGTTGTGCCAACCTTTGCATAATTACACACAAGATTGCATTTTTATATCTTGCCTGCATGGCCGACGCACCCAATAATACAGGCCGTCTGAAACCTTTACGGAGCGTTGTTATGTCCCGCCCCTCACTTTTTCTGCCTTTGTTTTTGATTATCTTTGGCGCGATTTGGTTTTTACGCGCTACGGATATTTTGCCTGCGACATCGACAATGATTGCCGGTGTATTAATTATTTTGGGCTTTGCCGTATTGATTATGGACGGCATCAACAAACAGTCCATTGTTTCCGGCCCGATGTTGGTTTATATCGGTACAGCCATTTATCTGCACATGAGCTACTGGATTTACCTCTCGCCGTTGCTGGCCATCGGCATGGTCGTGTTGGGTTGCCTGCTGTTGCTCTCGCGCAGCGATATGATTCCTGAGAAACACACAAAATAGAAAGATGAGAGATTTGGGTTTTGCCCTATAAAGGCCGTCTGAACAATGGTATAATCCGCCGCTTCAGACGGCCTTTTTTATTGTGGTTTAAATTTGAAATTTACCCTATCGGCCGCACCGTTTTCTTACATTTTGCAAAGTTTCCTCCATGACCCAAGACAAAATCCTTATTCTCGACTTCGGCTCGCAAGTTACCCAGCTGATCGCCCGCCGCGTGCGCGAAGCCCATGTTTACTGCGAACTGCATTCTTTCGACATGCCTTTGGAAGAAATCAAAGCCTTCAACCCGAAAGGCATCATCCTCTCCGGCGGCCCTAATTCCGTTTACGAATCCGATTATCAAGCCGATACCGGTATTTTTGATTTGGGCATTCCGGTTTTGGGCATCTGCTACGGCATGCAATTTATGGCGCACCACTTGGGCGGTGAAGTTAGCCCGGGCAACCAACGCGAATTCGGTTATGCACAAGTTAAAACCATCGACAGCGAGCTGACACGCGGCATTCAAGATGATGCGCCTAATACGCTCGACGTATGGATGAGCCATGGCGATAAAGTTTCCAAACTGCCTACCGGCTTCTCTGTCATCGGCGACACCCCGTCTTGCCCGATTGCCATGATGGAAAACGCTGAGAAACAATTCTACGGCATCCAATTTCACCCTGAAGTGACCCACACCAAACAAGGTCGCGCGTTGTTGAACCGCTTTGTCTTGGATATTTGCGGCGCACAACCAAGCTGGACCATGCCGAACTACATCGAAGAAGCCGTTGCCAAAATCCGCGAACAAGTCGGCAGCGACGAAGTGATTTTGGGTTTGTCCGGCGGCGTGGATTCTTCCGTAGCAGCCGCGTTGATTCACCGCGCTATCGGCGACCAACTGACCTGCGTGTTTGTTGACCACGGTTTGTTGCGTTTGAACGAAGGCAAAATGGTAATGGACATGTTTGCCCGCAACTTGGGCGTACGTGTGATTCACGTTGATGCCGAAGAGCAATTTTTGGCGAAACTTGCCGGCGTGACCGATCCGGAGAAAAAACGCAAAATCATCGGTGCGGAATTTATCGAAGTCTTTGACGCTGAAGAGAAAAAACTCACTAACGCCAAATGGTTGGCGCAAGGTACGATTTACCCTGACGTAATCGAATCCGCAGGCGCGAAAACCAAAAAAGCCCACGCCATCAAATCCCACCACAACGTCGGCGGCCTGCCTGAAAACATGAAGCTCAAATTGCTTGAGCCTTTGCGTGATTTGTTCAAAGACGAAGTGCGCGAACTGGGCGTCGCTTTGGGCCTGCCGCGCGAAATGGTGTACCGTCATCCGTTCCCGGGCCCGGGTTTGGGCGTGCGTATCTTGGGCGAAGTGAAAAAAGAATATGCTGACTTGCTCCGTCAAGCAGACGATATTTTTATTCAAGAATTGCGCAATACTACCGATGAAAACGGCACATCTTGGTACGACCTGACCAGCCAAGCATTTGCCGTATTCCTGCCTGTGAAATCCGTCGGCGTGATGGGCGACGGCCGTACTTACGATTACGTCGTAGCCTTGCGTGCCGTGATTACCAGCGACTTTATGACTGCCCACTGGGCTGAGCTGCCTTACTCGCTGCTTGGCCGCGTGTCCAACCGCATCATCAACGAAGTCAAAGGCATCAACCGCGTGGTTTATGATGTCAGCGGCAAACCGCCTGCCACGATTGAGTGGGAATAATCCCTCAATAATAAAGGCCGTCTGAACAGATATTGTTCAGACGGCCTTGTTTATTAGGGACCTAAGCCCAATTAAAATTGATTTTTCAATTCACGCAAAGCGGCGAAGACTTCGAGTTCGCTGTTTAATTTTCGTCCGCTCAATTCTTCGGCGCGTGCCTGAACTTGGGGCAGGTGTACGCGGAAAAACGGATTGACTTTGCGCTCGTGCGCCAGGCTGACAGGCAGTGTCGGCGTGTGTTCGGCTGCGGCCAAGGCCGTCTGAATGTCGATGTTGTCCGGCTCGATGTGCTGGGCAAAGCGTAGATTGGAGGCGGTGTATTCGTGCGCTGGATAAAACAGTGTTTCTTCGGGCAGCTGGTTGAATCGGTGGAAGCTGTCGTAAAGCTGCTCGATTGTGCCGGTAAATACGCGGCCGCAACCGGCGGAAAACAAGGTATCGCCGCAGAAAACGTGCAGGCCGTCTGAATTTTCCAACAGATAGCTGATGTGGCGGTCGGTATGGCCGGGGGTTGCCCAAACGGTAACCAAGCCTTCGCCAAACGGGAACTGCGTACCTGCGGTGACGGTATGCGTCGCCACGTCGATGTCGCTTTCGCCATAGATTGGGGATTCTAAAAAGCCATGGAACAAGCTTTTTGCGCCGCCGGTATGGTCGGGGTGCGGATGGGTAATCCATGTTTGCGCCAGCATCAGGCGGTTGTGGACGAGGAATTTCAAAACGGGCGTGGCATCGGATGGATCGACGCAGGCAGCATGGTTGCCTTCTTGAATCATCCAGATGTAGTTGTCGTTTAGGGCTTTAATTGGCGTGATTTTCATATGCTTTCTTCTGGTTTGGGGTTTCAGACGGCCTCTAAATAATCTTTGATATTCGGGCTTTGGCCGAACACGGCTTCATGGGCTTGATGGATGCACAGTCGGTTGAACAGCAATCTTTGGGTTTGGTCGCTGTCGATAATCCGCACTTGGCCTTGCAGTTTGGGCGCGTCGTGATGAAAGGTATTCTTAAACGCGTGCCAACGGTCGGTTTGCAGATGGACGACGGCAAACATATCGTGCGAGATATTAACGCCGACACTGAATAGCTTGGCCGAGGCTTGCAGGCAGAAACTGCTGTCGCCAAACAGGCATAGCCCCGTGTTTTCCGGATAGCGGAACAATTCGATTTTCACGGCTTCGGGTTTGGCAAAGATATTACAAAACAGCCGTTCAAACAACGACGGCTGTGCCACGCCTTCGCTCAACATACCGTAAAGTCCGCCCAGCCAATCGACATAGCCGAGAAAAGTGAAACGGTAGTCCTGTATAATGGCTTCGATGCGCTTGGGGTCGCGTTTGCTGATCAAGCGGACAAATTCAAAACCGACTTCCGGCAGCCGCGCCCGAAGTGTTTGATGTAGGCGGTGGGCAAACAGGTTTTTATGGTTGTGCGGATTGCGCAGGATACCGAGGAATTTCAGCCGTAATATCCGCCACAACGCATCCGGTACTTTGACGGTATCGGTATTTGCCGTAGTTGTTTTCAGACGGTCTGCAGGCAGGGTGCGCAGGTGGTTGCAGGCTTCTTCGTAGCCGCTTTCATGACGGTTGAACCAGCTTTCCAGATTATATTGGTTGGTGGAGTCTTCGACAAAGGTCAGCGTATAGAGGTTTTTCGCCGCCAAGTTGCCGATGATGTTGACGCTTATCGCTTCGCTGCGGTTTTGTTCTTTGCTACGGGTTTTTTCACCAGTATGGAATATGGACAAAGGCAGCTTGTAAACATTCTGATTCTGAGGGCTGACCTGCGGATTATGCGCGTGCTGCCGCTGCTCGGTTTGGGCGATGAAGTGGTGTTCCTTCGTCGGATTCGCGGTCAACAGGGCGTAAGGCTTTTCGCCGCATTCGGAAAATTCGCAATCGCTGAGGATAAAGGCTTGTCGAGTCATAATGTCAGGAAAGGCCGTCTGAATATGTCGATTATAGTTTAAAAGTGGCAATTATACAGAATGACGGCGACGAGTTTGGTCTTTATACGCAAAAGGACGCAAAAAGGTCATCTGAAAACGGATATAGCGAGGTTCGCTAAATCGTTTTCAGACAACCTTAAATCAACGGACTGTTCAACACTATTTATTCTTCTTTTTGGAAAACATGGTTGCGGTGATACTCGAAATATTTTTCGCTTTCAGGTTCGATTTTTAATTTCATATCGGGAGAAATTCCAAGCCGCTTTTGATTTTCCAGATCGATTTTCGGACTGATTTTTATCGTACCGTCGGCATCAAACGTAATCAGTCCGCTATCGAATAATGCGTCAATATTGGGTGCGAGCATCAGTCCATTGAAGGGATCTAAACGTTCGTTATTATTGCACACACTCCAAGGTTTAATATGGCTGGCAATGAGTAAAGGCTGGATATCTAGACCTGTCAGTGGACAGCTCGGATATAGTTTGAATACGTCTTGCCGGAATTGATTTTGCCCTCTGCGGACTTTTATTAAGCTTTGTAGTTCGGTTTGCTTTTCTGGGCTAGTTTCGGAGGCTAAACGGTTTTCGAGTTCAGCTATATTTTTTCCTAAGTGTGGGATAGAAGTTGTGTAAAAATTTGGTTCTTCAGTTAGCCAAGCTGTATTTTCTTCGTCTAATTCCTTTTTAAAACAAGTTTTACATCTATTTTCTCTATCATATTCATTCCAACTCCATTTTCTGAGTCTCTCTCGGGAGTTGGAACAAACTTTAAAATAATCTGAACCTTTTGTTGTCCAATTTTTGCCTATTTTTTCAGTTGGAAAGCTGCCACAACCACTACTAGCTTTGTGCAACATAGGGTATATAGGTTCGGTTTTACCTTTGTTTATGTTTAGTACAAAACCATTTTGGTTGTTCTTAAGCCAGTCAATATAAGCTCCATCATCTGGCATATCTTTAAAAATTTTTATATCAGACATAAGTTTCTCCAAATTGTTTTCCATAATTTCTATGAAGTTGTTTATTTTCAAAAAGGTCGTCTGAAAACCTTAATTTGAGGTTTTCAGACGACCTTTTCTTGCCAATCAGTCAATCAGGGCACGATTTAGCCCAAAGCCTTCCTTGCCCCGGCAAAGAGGCGGTACCAGCCGGACAGTTCCGTCCAGTCTTCCGGTTTCCAGCTCATTTGTGCGGCGCGGTATACGCGTTCCGGATGCGGCATCATGATGGTCACGCGGCCGTCGGTGTTGGTAACGCCGGCGATGCCTTGCGGCGAGCCGTTGGGGTTGAGCGGGTAGGTTTGGGTAACCTGGTTTTGTCCGTCGACGTATTGCAGCGCAATGCCCAAATCGGCGGAGATATTGCCGCCGTGAAGCGCGAAGTCGGCGCGGCCTTCGCCGTGGCTGACGACAACAGGCAGGCTGGAGCCTTGCATTTCATTCAGAATCAGCGATGCGGATTTCGGAACATGAACCATGCTCAGGCGCGCTTCAAACTGTTCGCTCAGGTTGCGCTTGAATTTAGGCCATGCTTCTGTACCCGGGATAATCTCGGCAAGGTTGCTGACCATTTGACAGCCGTTGCACACGCCCAATGTCAGCGTGTTCGGATCGGCAAAGAAGGCGGCAAATTGGTCGCGCAGAGCAGGGTGGAACAGAATTGATTTCGCCCAGCCTTCGCCTGCGCCGAGTACGTCGCCGTAGCTGAAGCCGCCGCACGCCGCCAGCATTTTGAAGTCGGCAAGGTTGACGCGGCCTGCCATCAGGTCGGACATATGCACGTCGTAAGCATCGAATCCGGCGCGGGTGAAGGCGGCGGCCATTTCGATTTGTCCGTTCACGCCCTGTTCGCGCAGGATGGCGATTTTGGGTTTCGCGCCGCTGTTGACGAAAGGCGCGGCGATGTCTTCGTTCACGTCGAACTTCACGTCGGCAAACAATGCGCTGCGGTCGTTGTCGTCAATCAGGGCAAACTCACTGTCGGCGCAGGCAGGGTTGTCGCGCAGACGTTGAATGGCGTGGCTGGTTTCCTGCCATGCGCGTTGCAGGTCGGTAAGGGATTGATTGAAAATTTCTTCTCCTGCATTGATGACCATATGGCCGCTGTCGGCAAACTCTCCCAAATAGTGCAGCGTGAGATTCAGTTTCTCGCACAAATTGAAAATATATTCGTGGTCGGCAGCGTGAACAGCAATAACGGCTCCTAATTCTTCGTTAAACAGGGTAGTTAGGACAAATTTTTGCCATTCTTGAGACGAGTAATACTCGTTTTGAACGTTAATATTTTTACTTACCATTGTCAGCAGGTCGAGATTCATGCCACGGCGAGAAGCAAATGCCATTTCTGCCAGAGTCACAAACAAACCGCCGTCGCTGCGGTCGTGGTAGGCCAGCAACTTATCTTCTTGAACGAGTTGCTGAATTAACTGATAAAACGCTTTCAGATGGCCTGCATCAATATCAGGTGCTTCGCCGCCGCTTCGGTTATACACTTGAGCCAGTGCAGACCCACCCATACGGCACTTGTTGTTGCCTAAGTCAATCATCAGCAGAATAGTGAATGAATTGGCATTGTCTTTTAATACGGGCGTAACGGTTTTGCGTACGTCTTGAACTGGCGCGAACGCGGAGATAATCAGGCTCAACGGCGAGACGACAGATTTTTTCTCTTCGCCGTCCTGCCACACGGTTTTCATTGACAGGCTGTCTTTGCCTACGGGGATGCTCAGATCCAATGCCTGACAGGCTTGGGAGACGGCTTCGACGGTGCGGTAGAGTTTTTCGTCTTCGCCTTCGTTGCCACACGCCGCCATCCAGTTGGCGGAAAGTTTGATGTTGCCGATGTCGCCGATGTTGACCGCCGCGATGTTGGTGATGGCTTCGCCGACGCACATTCTGCCTGAAGCAGGCGCGTCAAACAGGGCGACGGTCGGTTTTTCGCCCATAGACATCGCTTCGCCGCGATAGGTATTGAAGCCCATCATGGTTACGGCGCAGTCGGCTACGGGGGTTTGGTATTTGCCGACCATTTGGTCGCGGTGGGTCATGCCGCCGACGCTGCGGTCGCCGATGGTAATCAGGAAGTTTTTGGCGGCTACGGTAGGCAGGCGCAAAACGCGGTAGGCGGCTTCGGTAATGTCGATATCGCCGGCGTTAAAGGGTTTTTCAGACGGCGTAACTGTTTTGTCGGTACGCGTGGTTTTGGGCGGTTTGCCGAGCAAGACGTTCAGCGGCAAATCGACAGGGTTGTTGGAGAATAAATCGTCGCGTACTTTCAAATGACCGTCGTCGGTCGCTGTGCCGACTACGGCAAACGGGCAGCGTTCGCGTTCGCAGATGGCGCGGAAGGTCTCCAAATCTTTTTCCAAAATCGACAACACATAACGCTCTTGCGATTCGTTACACCAAATTTGCAATGGGTTGAGGCCGTGTTCTTCCAGCGGTACTTCGCGCAGCTTGAATACCGCGCCGCGTCCGGCATCGTTGACGAGTTCGGGGAAGGCGTTGGACAAGCCGCCTGCGCCGACGTCGTGGATGGAGATAATCGGGTTTTTGTCGCCAAGCTGCCAGCAACGGTCGATGACCTCTTGCGCGCGGCGTTCGATTTCGGGGTTGCCGCGTTGTACGGAGTTGAAGTCCAAAGACGCGTCATTTGTACCGGTATTCATAGAAGAAGCCGCGCCGCCGCCCAAGCCGATGAGCATGCCCGGGCCGCCCAGTTGGATCAGCAATGCGCCTTCGGGAATTTCGTCTTTGTGTGTTTGTTGTGCCTGAATGCTGCCTAAGCCGCCGGCAATCATAATCGGTTTGTGATAGCCGCGAACCTGACCGTCAAACTTCTCTTCAAAAGTGCGGAAGTAGCCCAAGAGGTTCGGACGGCCGAATTCGTTGTTGAACGCTGCGCCGCCGATGGGGCCTTCGATCATGATGTCTAAAGGAGAAGCAATATGGCCGGGTTTGCCGTAGGCTTGTTCCCAAGGCTGCTCCAAGCCGGGGATATTCAGGTTGGAGACGGTAAAGCCGGTCAAGCCTGCTTTCGGACGTGAGCCTTTACCTGTCGCACCTTCATCGCGGATTTCACCGCCCGCGCCCGTCGCCGCACCGGCAAACGGCGCGATGGCGGTCGGGTGGTTGTGTGTTTCCACTTTCATGATGATATGGGTGTCTTCTTCGTGGAAACGGTAGCCTTGGTTTTCCGCCGCATTCGGATAGAAACGCTCGATTTTCGCGCCTTCAATCACGGACGAATTATCTTTATAGGCAACGACTGTGCCTTCGGGATGCGCGTTGTGTGTATCACGAATCATGCCGAAAAGGGATTTCGGTTGTTTTTCGCCGTTGAGGATGAAGTCGGCGTTGAAGATTTTGTGGCGGCAGTGCTCGCTGTTTGCCTGAGCGAACATCATCAATTCAACATCGGACGGATTGCGGTTTAAAGCCTGATAGTTTTCAACCAGATAATCGATTTCGTCGGCTGAAAGCGCCAAGCCCATTTCGGTATTGGCTTTGACCAATGCTTCTTTGCCGCCGCCCAATACATCTACGCTGGAGAAGGTTTCCGATTGGATGTGGTGGAACAGTTGCGCCGCTGCATCGATGTCGGTCAACACGCTTTCGGTCATGCGGTCGTGCAACAGGGCTGCCCATTGTTGTTTTTGCCCGTCGGTAAGCGCACCTTCCAACCATACGGCCATGCCGCGTTCGATACGTTCAATGCCTTCCAAACCGCAGTTTTCCGCGATATTGGTTGCTTTGGAAGCCCAAGGAGAAATGGTGCCCAAACGGGGCGTTACCAAAAATAAATGCAAGCCCTCGCGCGCTTTGGGCGTTTGTTCAACGCTTTGCGCTGCCAGTAAGGCTTGCAGTTTTTCGACTGTCGCGGCATCAAGTGTTTTTTCGCTACCGACAAAATACCAAAATTCGCTGCTTAATTTAACTTCGGGCAGGCCGAGGGCGGCTGCTTTTTGGAAGAGTTTTTCAACACGGAAATCGGAAAGGGCGGTTACACCGCGCAAGGGCAGAACAACAGACATGGATTCAGCTCACAAAATGCAGTTGGGGAATCCGTTATTATACCTGAAAAATGCAATTTTGCTTGTGAATTTATACTTCAAGTGTTGACAATTTTTGCTTGTAAATTGAAGGGGGATAAGGCAATCGGGTCACCTGCTTTTTTTATTTTGTAGCTGATTATTCGATTATTTTTGTTTATTTTTGAAGAATCGAGAGAAGTGGGAACGGATAGGCGTAACGATATAAAGTGAAAATTATTTGATTGTCGTCTTTGACATTTTGCTGACAATAAGGCCGTCTGAAACCTTACTTTCAGACGGCCTTGCTTTATCCTTTTCTTTTGTTTCCCAGCATATCCAGCAATCCTGCCAGATTGCTTTTTCCTTCTTCCTTGCTCACAATCGGCTCTCCGCCTTTGCGGCCTAAAATCTTGATGTCTTCCTGCGGCATTTCGTCTATGAAGCGGCTTGGCTCGGGGAATTGCCATGTGCCTTGTTTTTTGCGTTTGAGGCAATGAGTCAGCGTAAGCTGGCGTTTGGCGCGGGTAATGCCGACGTACATCAGGCGGCGTTCTTCTTCGACATTGTCTTCTTCGATGCTGTCGTTGTGCGGCAAGATGCCTTCTTCGCAACCGACAAGGAAAACGTAGGGGTATTCCAAACCTTTGGAGGCGTGAAGAGTGGAGAGTTTGACGGCATCGACTTCTTCTTCGCTTTTGCCCTCTAAAAGCGTCATCAGGGCGATGGTTTGGGCAAGCTCGATGATGTTTTTGCCGTCTTGCTCGCCTTTGCGTTCCAGCCAGCCGGTCAGGTCGGTAACGTTACGCCATTTGATTTCACCTGCTTTGCCTTCCTCATTGACCAGCAAGTGGTTTTCGTAGTCGATTTCTTTTAGCAGGTTATGGATAAGCTCGCCTGCTTCGCTGGTTTCGGCTTTGGTGCGGTAGTTTTCAATCATATCCATGAAGGCTTGCAGGTGTTGGCGGTTGGTATGGTTCAATAGGGCAAGCGCTTCTTCGGTTTGCGCGGCTTCATATAGGCTGCATTCGTGTTCGTGCGCGTAGGTGTTGAGCTTGCCCAGTGTGACGTCGCCGATGCCACGTTTGGGCGTGGTGACGGCGCGCAGGAAGGCGGGATCGTCGTTGGGGTTGGCAAGCAGGCGCAAATAGGACAAAACGTCTTTGATTTCGGCTTTGTCGAAAAAGCTTTGCCCGCCGGAAAGTTGGTAAGGGACGCGCGCACTGCGCAAGGCTTCTTCAAAAATCCGCGCCTGATGGTTGCCGCGGTATAACACGGCAAAATCGGCGTATTGGGTTTTGTCGCCACCGACCAGCTTTTGCTTGACGATTTGGCTGACGACCCAGTCGGCTTCGTGTTGCTCGCTTTGGCAGGCAACGACTTTGACGATTTCGCCTTCGCCAAACTGTGACCAAAGTTTTTTGGTAAAGAGTTTGGGGTTGTTTTCAATCACTTTATTAGCGATTTTGAGAATCCGCGCGGTGGAGCGGTAGTTTTGCTCCAGCTTGATAACCTTCATCTGCGGATAGTCTTCCTGCATTTTGCGCAGGTTTTCCATGTTTGCGCCGCGCCATGCGTAGATGGACTGGTCGTCATCGCCGACGGCGGTAAACATGCCTTCCGCGCCGGTCAGAAGCTTCATCAGGGTGAATTGGCAGGTATTGGTGTCCTGACATTCGTCAACCAACAGATAACGCAGCCGCCGCTGCCATTTGTTGCGCACTTCGCTGTTTTGCTGCAACAGCACGGCAGGCAGGCGAATTAAGTCGTCGAAGTCCACCGCCTGATAGCTTTGCAGGGTTTCCTGATAGCTCGCATACACGCGCGCTGTTTGCTCTTCCCACACATTAGCGGCCGTCTGAACTACTTCTTCAGGCGTCTTTAAATCGTTTTTCCAAAGGGAAATTTGATGTTGCGCTTTGAATATGGCTTCTTTGCCCGTACCGCCCAAGAGTTCGCCGATGATTTTTGCGCTGTCGGTAGAGTCGAGAATGGAAAAGTTTTTTTTATAACCGATATGGTTCGCTTCTTCGCGCAAAATCTTCATACCCAAAGAGTGGAAGGTGCAAATCGTCAGCCCGCGCGTTTGCGACTTGGGCAGCATTTTAGAGACGCGCTCCTGCATTTCCGTGGCGGCTTTATTGGTAAATGTAATCGCTGCAACGGTATGCGGCAGATAGCCTATATTGACAATCAAATGCTTGATTTTTTGCGTAATCACACCGGTTTTGCCGCTGCCTGCGCCGGCAAGGACGAGCAGGGGGCCGCCTAGATATTTGACCGCGGCTTGCTGTTGGGGGTTGAGTTTCATTGAAGGGGAAGACGGGTAATGTGGGGAGCAATTATACAACAAGGCCGTCTGAAATTTTCAGACGGCCTTGGGCGTTTTTTAGAGTAAACCTTATTCAAAATATTTCAATTTGCCTTTGAAGTCTTCCAGCTTCTCATAGCCTTTTTGCGCCATGATGGCTTTTAATTCAAGGGAAACCCGTTCAAAAATACCGACGCCTTGCTGGTGTAGCGCCGTGCCGATCTGCACCATGCTTGCGCCGCACAAGATGTGTTCAAACGCATCACGGCCGCTGTAAACGCCGCCGGTTCCGATGACTTGGATAGACGGATCCAGTCTTTGATAGAACGCGTGGACATTGGCGAGCGCAGTCGGTTTGATGTATTGGCCTCCAATGCCGCCGAAGCCGTTTTTCGGGCGGATGACGACGGATTCGTCTTCGATATACATGCCGTTGCCGATGGAGTTGACGCAGTTGACGAGTTTTAGGGGATAGCGGTTGAACACTTTCGCCGCTTGATCGAAATGGGCAATATCAAAATACGGCGGTAGCTTGATGCCCAATGGCTTGTCGAAGTAGGTAAAGGCATTATCCAAAATCATCTCGGTTGTTTCAAAGTCGTAGGCGATTTGCGGTTTGCCGGCGACGTTTGGGCAGGATAGGTTGAGTTCGGTAATGCCGTTAAACCCGCTATTTTGCACTTTTTCCAACAGGATATGTGTTTCGCCGGGAGACAGACCGACCAGTGATAGGAAAAATGTCCGTTCCGGCTGAGACTCTTGAAGGGTAAGCAGGTAATCCAGATAGTAATCAATGCCTTGATTCGGCAAACCCATCGAATTGATGCTGCCGAGAGGCACATCCCGATAACGCGGCTTGGGGTTGCCTTGACGAGGGGTAAGCGTTGCGGTCTTGGTAATGAAAGTGCCTGCCGAAGACTGTCTGACCACTTCCAATTCCTCAACAGTCATACATGACACACCAGCGGCGTTCATCAGGCAGTTGTCAAAAGAAAAACCGGCGATTTGGGTTTCCAATGATACCATCTCCTGCTCCTTTTCTTCGCAAAATCAAATTGTTTGCCAAGCGTAACACGAAGAGGCGGTACGATTTTTAACAAACATCAAATGACAAAGCATGTAGGCGGATGTTGTTTTCAATATTGAAAAAAAGGCCGTCTGAAAAACTCAAAATAGTCTTTCAGACGGCCTTTACTAGATGGCATTAATAGAATCAAAAGCTGTCGGCTGATTTGGATATTGGGTTTTAAAAATCAGGCCAACCATTCGGCCAAGGCCGCTTCAAAACGTTTCAAGCCTTCGGCCATGTCTTCATCGTTCAACAGCAGGCTGGGGGCGAAACGCACCACATTGGCGCCGGCAACCAGTACCATCAGACCGTGTTTTAAAGCGGCGGCGGTGATTTCAGATGCCTTGCCTGCGTATTTGTCTGCCAACACGCAGCCGAGCAGCAAGCCCATGCCGCGGACTTCTTTAAATACGCCGGTCTTTTCACCCAATTCACGCAAGGCCGTCTGAAGTTTTTGGCCTTGTTGTTTAACGTGTGCCAATGTTTCGGACGCATTGATGATGTCGAATGCACGGCTGCCGACGGCGCACGCCATCGGGTTGCCGCCGAAGGTCGAGCCATGTGTTCCGGGGCCGAAGGTTGGGGCGATTTTATCGGTGGTCAGAATCGCGCCAATCGGGAAGCCGCCGCCCAAGGCTTTGGCGGAGCTGATGATGTCGGGTGTGATGCCGTAATACTCGTAGGCAAACAGTTTGCCCGTATGACCCATGCCGGTTTGCACTTCGTCCAAAATCAGCAAGGCGCCGTGTTTGTCGCATAAACGGCGTGCGGCTTGCAGATATTCTTGGGTGGCAGGCAGGATACCGCTTTCACCTTGAATCGGCTCGATAATCACGGCGCAGGTTTTGTCGCTGATGGCTGCTTCCAATGCGGCAACATCATTGAAGGGAACGTGGGTAATGCCGGCCGGAAGCGGCGCGTAGTCTTTGCTGTATTTGGGCTGGCCGCCGACGGATACGGTAAACAGGGTGCGGCCGTGGAAGCTGTTGAGGCAGGAGATGATTTCGGTTTTGTGTTCGCCAAAATGATCGCGGCCGTATTTGCGCGCCAGTTTCAGTGCGGCTTCATTGGCTTCCGCGCCGGAATTGCAGAAAAACACTTTGTCGGCAAAGGTGTTTTCGACCAGTTTTTTGGCCAATTCTTGCGCCGGTTGGGTGGTGTAGATATTAGAAATGTGCCAGAGCTTTTGCGACTGCTCGGCCAAGGCTGCGACCAAATCGGGATGGCAATGGCCTAGCGCGTTCACAGCAATACCGCCTGACAGGTCAATGTATTCTCGTCCTTCGGTATCCCAAACCCGGCTGCCGAGCGCGCGTTCCGGAATCATGGGGGCGAATGAGAAATTGGGCGTCAGGTAGTTTTGCATGTTCTTTTCCTTTTGATATTGTCAACAATTTCTTCAATTATGCGCCTATTGATTGAGAGATTCAATATGGTAATCAGGCCGTCTGAAAACTGGCTTTCAGACGGCCTGATGCTTATTTATGCTTGATTTCCCAGCATTGATGGATTTTTTTGTTGCGGAAATCGTCGGGAACGGACTGCTTGGAAATGTCTTTGACGGTGTATTGTTCCGCGACCGAATCGTCCAACACAAAACTGCGCAGGTTGTTGGAGAAATACAGAATGCCGTCTGAAGCGAGCAGGCTCATTGCGCCGTCAATCAGCTTTTTATGGTCGCGCTGGATGTCGAGGATGTCGAGCATCTTTTTGCTGTTGGAAAAGCTGGGCGGGTCCATGACGATCAGGTCGAACTTTTTGCCTTCGTCTGCGGCATTTTGCAGGTATTGGAACACGTCGGCGCGGACGATTTTGTGTTGCTCAAGGTCGATGCCGTTGAGTTCGAAATTGCGTTTTGCCCACTCCAGATAAGTATTCGATAAATCGACGGTTTCGCTGGATACTGCACCCCCGGTTGCGGCATAGACGGTGAAGCTGCCTGTGTAGGAAAACAGGTTGAGGAAGCGTTTGCCCGCTGCGGTGTCGCCGACCTTTTTGCGCGTATTTCGGTGGTCGAGGAAAAGGCCGGTATCGAGGTATTTGTCGAGGTTGACCCAAAACTTGCGGCCGTTTTCAGTGATGACGAAATCGTCGCCGGTTTTGCCGGTTTTTTCGTATTGCTGCAAGCCTTTTTGACGTTCTCGGCGTTTGAGGTGGATTTGTTCGGGCGCAAAACCGGTCACAAAACCAATAGCTTCCAATACATCGGCAAGCCATGCTTCGTATTCTTCGGGCTGCATCAGCCAGCCGGTATCGTATTCCTGAAGATGGATTTGGTCGCCGTAAACATCGACGGCAAAGGGAAATTGGGGAATATCGCGGTCGTAAATGCGCCAGGCTTCGATATTGTTGCGTTTGGCCCATTTCATAAGATGTTTGATGTTTTTGCCCAAGCGGTTGGCAAAGGGGGTAATGTCGGTCATGGTTTTCAGACGGCCTTATTGGGGAAGTTTCCAGAATTGATCAGTAGGGACGTAGGCGTGGCGGTCAAGCATATAGAGAATTGTATCGTCAGGCGCAACTATGGTGGCACGGTCGGTCTTGCCTTTAAACGGGAACACGATTCGTGCTTCCGAGGCGTTTTTGATGTCGATGCCGTAGCTGGTTCTGCCGCTTTCTAATTTGTATTGGTTTTGAGTGTATTCGTAAACGGTTTCTTTGCCTTTTTCGTCTTTGACAGTAAAGCTTTTTTCGGCAAAGGTGATTTCGGCTTTGCTACCGTCGGACGCAACGGCCTTCCATTCGCCGCGATAACTCTCCGAGCCACTGCACGCGCCAAGCAACAGGGCGGCAGCAAGTGCAGGTAATAAGGCGGTTTTGAAAAACTTCATGTCGGATTCATCCGTGCTGATTCAATAAAACGGCATTATAGCTTGATTTTGCACTCGCAGCCTGTTTTGCTTGACCTGGGCGGTTTTCTCCTTTATTATCCGCCCTTCGCCTTTTGATACGAAGCCATCGTCATCCAACCTAAACCGCCGTTTCGGGCGCGTTTCTTTTATTGCTTGCATATTTGCAAAGCCTTTTCTATGCAGGTTGTCGTCGATGTTAACCACAAGCAAGATGCTTGCGACAACCCTGTAACTTCACATTTCCCGTATCGTTACTTTCCTTTGCTTCAGGTCGTCTGAAATTGTTCAGGCGTGCGCGTTGTTGTCTCTTAGGATAGATATGTCTATTAAATTTGCCGATTTGAACCTTGATAAAAACATTTTGTCTGCCGTAAGCAGCGAGGGTTATGAAAGCCCGACCCCGATTCAGGCGCAAGCGATTCCGTTTGCTTTGGACGGCCGCGACATTATGGCTTCGGCACAAACCGGTTCAGGCAAAACTGCAGCCTTCCTGCTGCCGACTTTGCAAAAACTGACCAAACGCAGCGAAAAACCGGGCAAAGGTCCGCGCGCTTTGGTATTGACCCCGACCCGCGAACTGGCGGCTCAGGTAGAAAAAAATGCACTGGCGTATGCTAAAAATATGCGTTGGTTCCGTACTGTCAGCATTGTCGGCGGTGCATCTTTCGGCTACCAAACCCGTGCCCTGAGCAAACCGGTTGACCTGATTGTCGCCACTCCGGGCCGTCTGATGGACTTGATGCAGAGCGGTAAAGTTGATTTTGAACGTTTGGAAGTGCTGATTCTGGACGAAGCCGACCGTATGTTGGACATGGGCTTTATCGACGACATCGAAACCATCGTTGAAGCAACGCCGAGCGACCGTCAGACTTTGTTGTTCTCCGCCACTTGGGACGGCGCGGTGGGCAAACTGGCGCGCAAACTGACCAAAGACCCTGAAACCATCGAAGTTGAGCGTGTGGACGATCAAGGCAAAATCGAAGAGCAGCTGTTGTACTGCGACGATATGCGCCATAAAAACCGCCTGCTCGACCACATTTTGCGCGATGCCAATATCGACCAATGCGTGATCTTTACATCCACCAAAGCCATGACCGAAGTCATTGCGGATGAGTTGTACGAAAAAGGTTTTGCCGCCAACTGCCTGCACGGCGATATGCCGCAAGGCTGGCGTAACCGCACGCTGATGGACTTGCGCAAAGGCCGCTGCAAAATTTTGGTTGCCACCGACGTTGCCGCACGCGGTATCGACGTACCAACCATTACCCACGTTATCAACTACGACTTGCCGAAACAGGCTGAAGACTACGTTCACCGTATCGGCCGTACCGGCCGCGCAGGCCGCACCGGTATTGCGATTACTTTTGCCGAAGTGAACGAATACGTCAAAGTACACAAAATTGAAAAATACATCGGCCGTAAATTGCCTGAGCTGACCATCGAAGGCATGGAGCCGACACGCAAACGCAAATCTGCCGGCGCTAAACCGAAAGGCAAAGGCGGCTGGGGCGATCGTAAATCCGGCGGCTGGCGCGGCGATAAGAAACCGGCTAAAGAAGGTTTCGGCGGTAAAGCTCGCGGCGAAGGCCATAAAAAAGACGGTTTCAAGAAAGATGGCTTTAAGAAAGATGGTTTCAAAAAAGCTGATGGTTTCAAAAAAGGCGGCGAAGGCTTTAAAGGCAAGCGTAAGTCTAACGACAGCTTTGGCGGCAAACACAAAAGAGGTTGATTTTTTCAATCTTAAGGCCGTCTGAAAAAGACATAAGGGCGTGTGAAGACACGCCCTTTTTTATGGTTTCAAGTTTTCGCATATAAAAAAGCGCGGGATTGATCCCACTCTTTTTTCAGACGGCCTTCTTACAAAGCAGCCAATACGGCATCGCCCATTTCGGAGCAGGAAACCAGTTTGGTACCTTCTTCGTAAATGTCGCCGGTACGCAAGCCTTGTTGCAGTACTTTTTGTACGGCGTTTTCAACTTGTTGCGCGCGGGCTTCGTCGTTCAGGCTGTAACGCAGCAGCATGGCAAGAGACAATACGGTCGCCAGCGGATTGGCTTTGTTTTGACCGGCAATGTCGGGAGCTGAGCCGTGAGATGGTTCGTACAGGCCTTTGCCGTTTTCGTCCAAAGAAGCAGAAGGCAGCATACCGATGGAACCGGTCAGCATGGAGGCTTCGTCGGAGAGGATGTCGCCGAAGATGTTGCCGGTGGCAATCACGTCAAATTGTTTGGGCGCGCGTACTAACTGCATGGCGGCGTTGTCGACGTACATATGGGAAAGCTCGACATCAGGGTATTCTTTGCCGATTTCTTCAAAGATTTCGCGCCACAGTTCGGTGGTTTCCAAAACGTTGGCTTTGCCTACGGAGCAGACTTTTTTGCTGCGTTTTTGGGCAGATTGGAAGGCAACGTGGGCGATGCGGCGGATTTCGCTTTCGCTGTATTTCATGGTGTTGTAGCCTTCGCGTTCGCCGTTTTCTAAAACACGGATGCCGCGCGGTTCGCCAAAATAAATATCGCCGGTCAGTTCGCGTACGATAAGGATGTCGAGGCCGGCTACGATTTCCGGTTTCAAAGTAGAAGCATTGGCCAGCTCTTTATACAAAATGGCAGGGCGCAAATTAGCAAACAGATTCAAGTCTTTACGAATGGCCAACAAGCCGCGTTCAGGGCGCAGCGGACGGTCGAGATTATCGTATTGAGGAGAACCGACTGCACCAAGCAAGACAGCATCGGCTTTACGGCAAAGGTTTTGCGTGAATTCTGGATAAGGATGGCCGTATTCGTCATAGGCTTCGCCGCCCAAAGGTGCGTATTCGTAGCTGACATCCAAACCTTGTTCGATAAGTTTGTCGAGTACACGGACGGTTTCTGCAACGATTTCAGGGCCGATGCCGTCGCCGCGCAAGATAGCGATATGTTTGGTCATTTCGGGTTTCCTTATGAGAAGGTTTTAGGTAAAGGGCAGGTCGTCTGTTTTTCAGACGGCCTTAAATCAATTTGCTCTGAAAACGCTGATTGTACCATTATGGTACTGGTAAAGCTGGGTAGAAATCGCGTAGGCAGAATCTTCAAATGCCTGCAGGGCAATATTCGCCATCGCCTGCAAAGCCTCTTCATCGGACGGGCTGCAAACGAGCAGGGCGTTGCGTGCCGGGACTGCAAAAACAGGGTTGGCCGGCAGCATAGAATCGTCTTTAAGTACTTCGTCCAAAAGCAAAATCAGGGAAGCATCATAGTCGTTATCCAAATGGATTTGAGCCAATGACCAACCTTCAGCATGATGAATTTGGACATGTCCATTCATCTGTTGGCGCAAATTATCCATGGCGGTACGATACAAGGCGTCTTCATCTTCAATACCGGCCTCTTTCATATGCTCACGATTGAGTGTATGCATGGATTCTTCCGTATCCACCATATAAAGCAACATGATATCGCCGGCAATTGGTTTGTATACCAGGTAATCGGCAGGCTCGTCTTCGTCCGTATTTGTAATCAGTCTGACGTTTTCCAGATAAATTGTATTTTTAATCGTCGGAAGAATTTGTTGTGCTGAAACACTGGCATCAGAGTCCTGAAGCTTATCGATAACCGCTAAATTGGCTGCAACAATAGTTTCCAAGGCCTCGGGATTTTGCAGATAACTTGTGTAATGGTTGCTCAAATATGTGCTGAACGATGCTTCATCGTCTTCGGAAAACTGGACAATGATGGGCGAAGACGCAATATTTTCACCCCAGTCGATTTTCGCCTCAAGATCCAATTCTTCTTGGATGCGACGGGCAAAGTATTCGACAAATTCCTGCCAAGTCATTAATTTAGGTTTGGAGCGGAACAACCTGCTGAAAAAAGACATATTGTGTCCTGAATAAGGGGATAAGGCCGTCTGAAAAATTATAGACGTTCGGTTTCAACACGGATTTTAAAAACGACTTTGCGTATGTTCGGCCTGTCGCCAACCAATGGGGCATGCGCATCATTCGGGAAGAATAGCGTAAATTCACCTGGCTCCAAGGTCAGCCAGGTTTCCGGCTCGCAGTCGAAAAATTCGATATCGCGCTTTTCGTTGTAGCCTAAACCGTTTTTCAGACGGCCTCTGTCTATCCAGCCATATGTTTCGCTGCCATCAATCGGCGTTTGAATATCAATATGTTTTAAGTGCGCTTCAGGCTGGGCTTCTCCCTTAGTCCTCATCGGCTCGCTACCGATAAAAATACGGATATTGGGATTCTCGCATGGTACTTGGCCGTCCGGCAGCTTGGCAAAATTTAGGGTCTGCAACAGATGGAAGGCTTCGGCAAAGTCGGGATGCAAGGCAGCGTAGCGGGTGGCATTGCTTATGGTGTCGGTAATCATGGTGTGGTTAGGTAGAAATTAAACTTCAGGATGTGAAGAATACGTTTTAAGGACGCTTTATTGAGATTATGACAACAAGGCCGTCTGAAAGGGCTTTTTATGGAGTTGTGTTTTGCAGATTCAAAGTGGAAGCATAATGTTCAGCAATAGGAATACGCTTGCGGCTGACTTGGTTTATATCGCTGCCTTCTTCAGCCCATAAAAACGGAAAGAACGTGTAAACGCTGTCGCCATTCAAATCATGGATTTCTTCGCGCCAATTTTCCCAACGCAGGTTTTCGTAAAACAACTGTAAATCGCCGGTCAATGCCCAATTTAAGAAGTCGCCATAACCTTTACCGCAATCTTCCCATTCCAGTGTATCCGGTGGTAGGTAGAAAACATTACCTACTTTGCCATTAAATCCTCCGCCATTAATCGCAAAATAGCCTCCAGCAACATCATCGGCAAACAGATAATAGGGAGCAGGGCCTGCTGGCTCGGATTGTGTACGGTTTAGATTCCAACTTCCCAAACCACGAGGTAGCTTCGCGCTGCTAGAACCAAGTATCCGTAACCAGCCGTCATCGATAAGGATACCGCCGGTTTCATAAACGACAGCACCCATAAACGAACGTATCGTTACTTGGGTTTTGACAAGTTCTTCCTTTGCCTTTTCAAGCGTACGTGGCAGAACTTCAACGCTGTTTACCGCTTCTGTAAGCCACTCTTGAATCAATGGCCACGCAGGGTCTTGGGTTTGGATTAATTCGTCGAATGATCTCATGGTCTATCCCAAAACATTCAGTAAAGGCCGTCTGAAACACTTAAATTTTTCAGACGGCCTTTTGCCTTTTGTATGTCAACCGTTAAACAGCCAAGGCTGGCTTTGGCGGCGTTTTTCTTCGAAGGCGTGAATTTCGTCAGCGTGTTGCAGGGTCAGGCCGATTTCGTCCAAGCCGTTTAAGAGGCAGTGTTTGCGGTGTTCGGTAACGTCGAATGTGAATGTTTCGCCGCTAGGGGTGGTCAGGGTTTGCTCGGCAAGGTCGATGGAGAGCTGATAGCCTTCGTTGGCTTCAACTTCTTTGAAAAGCTGGTCAACCTGTTCTTCTGTCAAAACTATAGGCAAAAGGCCGTTTTTGTAGCAGTTGTTGAAGAAGATGTCGGCGAAGCTGGGGGCGATGACGGCGCGGAAGCCGTAGTCGTCCAATGCCCAAGGGGCGTGTTCGCGTGAAGAGCCGCAACCGAAGTTTTTACGCGTCAACAGGATTTGTGCGCCTTGATAGCGTGGCTGGTTCAGGGAGAAATCAGGATTCAACGGGCGTTTGCTGTTGTCCATGCCAGGTTCGCCGTGGTCGAGGTAACGCCATTCATCAAAGGCATTGGGGCCGAAGCCGCTGCGTTTGATGGATTTCAGAAATTGTTTGGGGATGATGGCATCGGTGTCGACGTTGCTGCGGTCGAGCGGGGCAACGATGGCGGTAATTTTGGTAAAGGCTTTCATGTCAGATTCTTATAGTAATAATGGGAAATTATTTTATGGCTATTCGGGTTAGCGTGTGCTGTGCAAACCGATTCGGTTGCCTTCTGTGTCTTCGATAAATGCTGCAAAGCCGTTGGCAATGCGGAATTTCTCTTGTAACAGTTTGCCGCCTGCTTCAACGGCTTTTTCTGCTGTTTCGGCGCAATTCGGGCAATTAAAGAAAATGGTTGTACCGCCGTGGCCGGGCTGGGCATTGCTGTCGTGCCAAATCATGCCGGCCGTACCGTGTTGGGTGTAATCGGCTGGGAAAATGATGAAACGGAATCCGTTGCCGCCAACGTCTTGCAGGGGCTTACCGAATACGGATTCGTAAAAGGCTTTGGCGCGATCCAAATCATGAGCATGAATACCAAACCAGCTTGACGGATTACTCATTGTTTCTTCCTTTGCTTTGAATCGTGAAAATGTCTGAAAAATTAATAATGTATCAGGCCGTCTGAAACGGAGTCAGGAGCTTCAGACGGCCTGATTTACCGAATTATTCGGTAGCGGCTTCGATTTTTTCTCCAACATGGCTCATGCCGCGGCCTACTGCATTGCCGCCTTTTTTAACGGCTTCGCCGGTTTTGTCGGCAACGTGTTCTGCCGTTTCTTTGGTTTTATCGGCTACGCGCTCGGCAGTCTCTTTGGTTTTGTCCCAATTGCGGTTGGTATCGTCTTTTGCACCGGACCAAGTGCTGGAACAAGCTGACAGGATGAGGGCTGCGGCAGCTAATGCAAACAGTTTTTTCATACTAGATTCCTTTCAAGTTATCAATGATTAAGAAGGTTTTCGGACGTTTTTCGCAATACAATAGGAAAACTTACTTGAGCAAGGTATTGTTTCAGACGGCCTGATCAATAAAGGCCGTCTGAAAATACTTTAAGCCATAGTGCGGATATCGGTAAAGTAGCCGGTCACTGCGGCTGCGGCTGCCATGGCAGGGCTGACGAGGTGGGTGCGTCCGCCGTTGCCTTGACGGCCTTCAAAGTTACGGTTGGAAGTAGAGGCACAACGTTGTCCCGGGGTCAGGCGGTCGGCATTCATGGCGAGGCACATAGAGCAACCCGGCTCGCGCCATTCAAAACCGGCTTCTATAAACACTTCGTGCAAGCCTTCTTTTTCTGCCTGCTCTTTAACCAAACCGGAGCCGGGGACAATCAATACGCGTTGTACATTGTCCGCTTTTTTGCGGCCTTTGGCGATAGCGGCGGCTTCGCGCAAGTCTTCGATACGGCTGTTGGTGCAAGAACCGATAAAGACGATATCGACAGGGATTTCGTTTAATGGCGTACCGGCTTCCAAACCCATGTATTCAAGGGCGCGTTCCATGCCGCTGCGTTTGACCGGATCGGCTTCTTCGGCAGGATTAGGCACTTTGCCGCTGATGTCTAAAACCATTTCAGGCGAGGTGCCCCAAGTTACTTGAGGCTCGATGTCTTCGGCTTTGAAGTGGTATTCTTTATCAAATACGGCACCTTCGTCAGACACCAGCGTACGCCAGTACTCGACGGCTTTGTCCCACGCTTCGCCTTTAGGTGCGAAAGGTTTGCCTTTTACATAGTCGATGGTGGTTTGGTCGACGGCAACCATGCCTGAGCGCGCACCGGCTTCGATCGCCATATTGCACAAGGTCATGCGGCCTTCCATAGAAAGGCTGCGGATGGCTTCGCCGCCAAACTCGATGGCGTAGCCCGTACCGCCTGCCGTACCGATTTGGCCGATGATGTAAAGTGCCACGTCTTTGGCAGTAACACCGGGTTTCAGACGGCCTTCAACGGAAATCAGCATAGATTTGGATTTTTTTGCGGTAATGCACTGGGTCGCCATGGTGTGTTCGACTTCGGAAGTGCCGATACCGTGCGCCAATGCGCCGAATGCGCCGTGGGTAGAAGTGTGCGAGTCGCCACAAACGACGGTCATGCCGGGCAGGGTAGCGCCTTGCTCCGGGCCCATAACGTGCACGATGCCTTGGCCTTTATCCATAAACGGGAAGTAGGCGAGTGCGCCAAACTCTTTAATGTTTTTGTCCAAAGTATCGACTTGCAGTTTGGAAATCGGATCTTGGATACCTTTGTCCCAGTCGCCGGTCGGGGTGTTGTGGTCGGCTGTGGAGACCACGCTGTCGATACGCCAGAGTTTGCGGCCGGCCATTTTCAAGCCTTCAAATGCTTGCGGGCTGGTTACTTCGTGAACCAGGTGGCGGTCGATGTAAAGCAGGACAGTGCCGTCTTCTTCTTCGCGGACAACGTGGCTGTTCCAAAGTTTATCGTAAAGGGTTTGTGCGCTCATGATGAGTATTCTTTGCTATTGGTAGGTATGAATGATGGTTTGCGTTTATGGGCGGATTTTAGGCTTTTTATAGGGGCTGCGCAATAGAAATTTGTCCAATTTTTAAAATTTGTCGCAAAGTTTCAAAAACGCTTATCAAAAATTGGACAAATTGTAGAATTGTTAACAAAAAGATGCATCTTATCTGAAAGAATGCTTGTCGAAATGCACTAAAAAGTTCTATCATTCTCACTCAACATCCACACTTACCAAGAGGTATAGAGAATGAAATTACCGGTAATGGCTCCTGAGCATCTGACTCAATTACGGGAATTTGAGAAAAAAGTCCTTGCCAATCATGCCAAAATCGAAGCATGGTTCCGTTCGCATTGGAACGAACACCGTCCGCCGTTTTATGGCTCGGTTGACATCCGTAATGCCGGTTACAAAATTTCATCTATCGATATGAACCTGTTTCCGGGCGGCTTCAATAATTTGAATCCCAACTTTATCCCGCTGGCGGCGGTTGCCGCGCAAGATGCGGTACAGCGCGCATGTGAAACGGCAAAATCCGTATTGATTATTCCTGAAAACCACACGCGCAACACATTCTATCTGCAAAACGTTTACGCCCTCAGCGAGATTTTGCGTTCGGCAGGATACGAAGTGCGCTTGGGCAGCTTGAATCCTGAAGTGACTGAGCCAACCGAGTTTGAAACCGCATTAGGCAACAAAATTTTGCTTGAACCTTTATTGCGTACCCGTGAGCGTGTACATCTTGCCGACGGTTTCTCGCCTTGCGTTGTTTTGTTGAACAATGACTTGTCTGCGGGTGTTCCTGAAATCCTTAAAGGTATCAACCAAACCGTTTTGCCTCCATTGCACGGCGGCTGGACGACTCGCCGTAAAACCGAACATTTCGGCGCGTACAACCAAGTTGCTGCCGACTTTGCCAAGTTGGTTGATATCGACGAATGGCAAATCAATCCTTATTTTGAAAAAATCAGCGGTTTGGATTTCCAAGAGCGTGAAGGCGAGGATGCGTTGGCAGACGCGGTAGAACGCGTATTGGCGAAAATTCAAGCCAAATACGACGAATTGGGTATTGCCGACCAGCCTTTCGTTATTGTGAAAGCCGACGCAGGTACTTACGGTATGGGCGTGATGAGCGTTAAATCTGCGGATGAAGTGCGCGGCTTGAACCGTAAAAACCGCAACAAAATGGCGAAAGTCAAAGAAGGCTTGGAAGTTAGCGAAGTTATTGTCCAAGAAGGTATTTATACTTACGAAACCATGAACGGCGCCGTGTGCGAACCTGTCGTGTATATGATGGACCGTTTCGTAATCGGCGGCTTCTTCCGCGTACACGAAGGGCGCGGCGCAGACGAAAACCTCAATGCCGGCGGTATGGTATTTGTGCCACTGTCCAACAGCATTCCCACCGGCAGTGGCGACAATTCCCAAGAAGCGCCTGAAGCCTGCAAACGCGTATTTGAACAATGGGACTCGCTCGGTATGCCGCGCTCCGAAAAAGACTGCGACGTGGACAACGAACACAACCGCCTCTATGTTTACGGCGTAATGGCGCGCCTGTCCTTACTCGCCGCGGCATTAGAGTTGGAATAAACAGCGCCTCAAGCCTAATAAAACATTAATCAATGTCATCAGGCCGTCTGAAAATCAGTTTTCAGACGGCCTTTTCTGTCTGTACAATTCATTCTAACTAAAAAACATGATTTATTTTTATGAGCAAACCAGCCAATCCAATTGAGATAACCGACAATCTGCAAGACCAAACCATGCAGCGCAGCAATACCGACAATGCCCCGCGTTCTGCCATCCATCAAACTCTGTATTCCGCCGATACCTTTGTTCAGCATGATTATCTTGCCGGAAAAAACTTGCCTGATATTGCCCGCCCGCAAGAAGGTCAAATCAACTGGCTGCATTTTGTCGGCATCAATGATGTTGCCTTGCTCAAACACGCGCTTGAGCCTTACGGCATCCATGAGCTAGTTATTGAGGATATTCTCAGCCGCAAGCAGCGTCCGAAAATTGAAGATTACGGCAGCTATGTTTTTACTGCCGCACAGGTTTACCATTATACCTCCACGGGTAAGCTCTATTCCGATCAAGTGTATGTGATTATCGGCAAAGATTTTGTGTTGTCTTTCCAACAAAAACCGTTGGGCTTATTCAGCCATCTGCGCCGGCAGATGCACGAAAATCCGCACAATATTTTGAACAAAAATACAGCGTTTCTTGCTTATTGCCTGCTTGACCGTATTGTGGACGACTATTTCATCGTTTTGGAATCGTACAACAACCGTGTCGAAGCAATAGACAAGTCACTGTTTAAAAACGAAAACAGCGATATTCTCAGTAAGATTCATCGCCTCAAGCGAGATGCCGTCCGTCTGCGGCGCACGCTCTTACCATTGCGCGATGTGTTCTACCAACTGGCCGTACGCGGCGATTTTGCCATTTTCAAAGGCGAATCGACCGTCTATCTGCGCGACGTGTACGACCACAATATGCAGCTTATCGAGTCGCTTGATGCCTCGCGTGATATGGTGTTGAGCATGATGGATATTTATCTTTCCTTCCAATCCAACCGCATGAACCAGCAAATGCGCGTGTTGACGGTTATTACCATTATCTTTATGCCGCTGACCGTCATCACCGGCATCTATGGCATGAACTTCGACAATATGCCCGAGCTGCATTGGCATTACGGCTATTTCATGGTTTTGGGTGTGATGCTGTGCATTATTATCGGACTGCTGATTTTCTTCTCACGTAGAAAATGGCTGTAAACAGGAAGGCAATGGGTTGAAATTCAACGATTAAAAACGGTAGAATGATTTTGCACATGTGCAGTCTGAAGTTTTCAGACAATTTTAAAATAAATATCAAAAGGAGAATAAACGATGAAACCGGAACGCCAACTACCTTCCCATGAACTGATCATGTCCGAACTGATGATGCCTTATACGGCAAACTTCAGCGGCAATGTTCACGGCGGCGATCTTCTGCGCCTGCTCGACCAAGTGGCATATTCCTGCGCCTGCCGTTACAGCGGAACCTATTGCGTTACTCTGTCTGTTGATAAAGTATTGTTTAAAGAGCCTATTCATGTCGGCGAACTGGTAACCTTTTACGCTAGTATCAACTACACCGGCCGTACTTCTATGGAAGTCGGTATCCGTGTGGAGGCGCAAAACATCCACACTGGCGAAGTGCGTCATACCAACAGCTGCTACTTCACCATGGTTGCTGTTGAAGACGGTAAGCCGGTTCCTGTCCCACCTTTGGAAATCAATACACCGCGCCAACGCTGCCGTTATGAAAGGGCTAAAAAGCGTAAAGAGTTGAGTCTGCAGGCTGCGGACAAAGATTCTGGCTGTAACTAAATTAAATTTATTAAATAATGAAGGCCGTCTGAAACCCTGTTTCAGACGGCCTTCACGCAAAAGCCATAAACCGCTTGTTTTGTGGTAGAATCAACAAGATTTTTGCCATACGAAATTACAGATAATCATGACCGACGCAACCATCCGCAACGACCATAAATTTGCACTCGAAACCCTGCCTGTCAGCCTTGAAGACGAAATGCGCAAGAGCTACCTCGATTACGCCATGAGCGTGATTGTGGGCCGAGCCCTGCCGGATGTCCGCGACGGTCTCAAGCCGGTACACCGCCGCGTGTTGTACGCGATGCACGAGTTGAAAAACAACTGGAATTCCGCCTATAAAAAATCGGCGCGTATCGTCGGCGACGTTATCGGTAAATACCACCCTCACGGCGATACAGCCGTTTACGACACCATCGTCCGCATGGCACAAGACTTCTCCATGCGTTATGTACTGATCGACGGTCAGGGCAACTTTGGTTCTGTCGATGGCTTGGCCGCAGCAGCCATGCGTTATACCGAAATCCGCATGGAAAAAATTTCCCATGAAATGCTGGCGGATATTGAAGAAGAAACCGTTAATTTCGGCCCCAACTATGACGGCAGCGAACATGAGCCGCTGGTATTGCCGACCCGTTTTCCCGCGCTGTTAGTCAATGGTTCGTCCGGTATTGCCGTCGGTATGGCAACCAATATCCCGCCGCACAATTTGGGCGATACCATCAATGCCTGCCTGCGTTTGTTGGACGAGCCTGAAACTGAAATCGACGAGCTGATCAACATTATCCAAGCACCCGATTTCCCAACAGGCGCAACTATTTACGGCTTGAGCGGCGTGCGCGAAGGCTATAAAACCGGCCGCGGCCGCGTGGTAATGCGCGGTAAAACCCATATCGAGCCTATCGGTAAAAACGGCGAGCGCGAAGCCATTGTAATCGATGAAATCCCATATCAAGTAAACAAAGCCAAGCTGGTTGAGAAAATCGGCGAATTGGTACGCGAAAAAACGCTGGAAGGCGTATCCGACCTGCGCGACGAGTCCGACAAATCCGGTATGCGTGTCGTGATCGAATTGAAACGTAATGAAAATGCCGAAGTCGTTTTGAACCAACTCTACAAATTGACCCAGCTGCAAGACAGCTTCGGTATCAACATGGTGGCCTTGGTTGACGGCCAGCCGCGCTTGCTGAACCTGAAACAAATCCTGTCCGAATTCCTGCGCCACCGTCGCGAAGTCGTTACCCGCCGTACCTTGTTCCGCCTGAAAAAAGCGCGTCATGAAGGCCATATTGCCGAAGGTAAAGCAGTTGCTTTGTCCAATATCGACGAAATCATTCGTCTGATCAAAGAATCTGCCAATGCGCCGGAAGCCAAAGAAAAACTGCTGTCCCGCCCATGGCGCAGCAGCTTGGTTGAAGACATGCTCAGCCGTACGGATTTAGACCTGCAAATGATGCGCCCTGAAGGCTTGCCTGAAAATTTGGGTCTGCACAGTCAAGGCTATTACCTGAGCGAATTGCAAGCCGATGCCATCCTGCGCATGAGCCTGCGCAACCTGACCGGCCTTGATCAGGAAGAAATTGTCGGCGAATATAAAAACCTGATGAGCAAAATTATTGATTTCGTGGATATTCTTTCCAAACCTGAACGCGTTACCCAAATCATCCGCGAAGAATTGGCAGATATTAAAGCCAACTTCGGTGACGAGCGTCGCAGCGAAATCAATCCGTTTGGCGGCGATATTGCCGATGAAGACCTGATTCCGCAACGCGAAATGGTCGTTACCCTGACTCATGGCGGCTACATTAAAACCCAGCCGACTACCGATTATCAGGCGCAGCGTCGCGGCGGCCGCGGTAAACAGGCAGCGGCAACCAAAGACGAAGACTTTATCGAAACCCTGTTTGTTGCTAATACGCATGATTATTTGATGTGCTTCACCAATTTGGGCAAGTGCCATTGGATTAAAGTGTACAAACTTCCGGAAGGCGGTCGCAACAGCCGCGGTCGTCCGATTAACAACGTTATCCAATTGGAAGAAGGCGAAAAAGTCAGCGCCATCTTGGCCGTCCGCGAGTTCCCGGAAGACCAATACGTCTTCTTTGCCACCGCACAAGGCATGGTGAAAAAAGTCCAGCTGTCTGCGTTTAAAAACGTCCGCAGCCAAGGCATCAAAGCCATCGCGCTTAAAGAAGGCGATTACTTGGTCGGCGCAGCGCAAACCGGCGGTGCGGACGACATTATGTTGTTCTCCAACTTGGGCAAAGCCATCCGCTTTAACGAATATTGGGAAAAATCCGGTAACGATGAAGCAGAAGATGCAGATATCGAAACCGAAAACGAAGATTCAGACGGCCTGGATGATGAAAATGCCGAAAACGCATTACCAAGCGGCAAACACGGTGTCCGTCCGTCCGGTCGCGGCAGCGGCGGTTTGCGCGGTATGCGCCTGCCAGCCAATGGCAAGATTGTCAGCCTGATTACCTTCGCCCCTGAAGCCGAACAAAGCGATTTGCAAGTATTGACCGCTACTGCCAACGGCTATGGCAAACGCACCCCGATTGCCGATTACAGCCGTAAAAACAAAGGCGGACAAGGCAATATCGCCATCAATACCGGTGAGCGCAATGGCGATTTGGTTGCCGCGACTTTGGTCAGCGAAACCGACGACCTGATGCTGATTACCAGCGGCGGCGTCCTGATTCGTACCAAAGTTGAGCAAATCCGCGAGACCGGTCGTGCAGCCGCCGGTGTCCGCCTGATTAATCTGGATGAAGGTGAAACCTTGGTCAGCTTGGAGCGCGTGGCCGAAGAGGCTGAAGATGAAGCCCCTTTAGAAACCGATGCAGCTGAAAACCAAGTGGTAGAAGCTGAAGATACTCCGTCTCAAGAATCTTAAACGTCAATGAAAAAGGCCGTCTGAAAAGTTTTCAGACGGCCTGCTTATTCCAAAAGAAAATCCCGTGAGCGCAACCGAACCGTTCGATTTACCTCTTTTTCTGAAAAATCTGCCCAATCTGCCGGGCGTGTACCGTTTTTTTGACGAAGACAACAATGTTTTGTATGTCGGCAAAGCGGTCAATCTCAAGCGGCGCGTTTCCAGCTATTTCCAAAAAAACGACCATTCGCCGCGCATCGCATTGATGGTAAAACAGGTTCACCATATCGAAACCACCATCACGCGTTCCGAAGCCGAAGCACTGATTCTCGAAAACAACTTTATTAAAGCCTTGTCGCCGAAATACAATATTCTTTTCCGCGATGACAAAAGCTATCCTTATTTGATGCTCAGCGGCCATCAATATCCGCAAATGGCGTATTACCGCGGCACGCTGAAGAAACCAAATCAATATTTCGGCCCATATCCTAACAGCAACGCCGTGCGCGACAGCATTCAAGTGTTGCAAAAAGTCTTTATGCTGCGTACCTGCGAAGACAGCGTATTCGAGCACCGCGACCGTCCTTGCCTGCTTTACCAAATCAAACGCTGCACCGCGCCTTGTGTCGGACATATCAGCGAAGAAGATTATCGTGACAGCGTGCGTGAAGCTGCGACTTTCCTCAATGGCAAAACTGATGAATTGACTCGCACCCTGCAACACAAAATGCAGACCGCCGCTGCCAACCTGCAATTTGAAGAAGCTGCCCGCTACCGCGACCAAATCCAAGCACTCGGCATCATGCAGAGCAACCAGTTCATCGACAGTAAAAATCCGAACAATCCCAACGATATCGATTTGCTTGCGCTGGCGGTTTCAGACGGCCTGGTTTGCGTACACTGGGTCAGTATCCGAGGCGGACGGCATGTAGGCGATAAAAGCTTTTTCCCAGACACCAAAAACGATCCCAAGCCAAACGGACAAGATTACGCGGAAGCCTTCGTCGCCCAACATTATTTGGGCAAAAGCAAACCCGACATCATCATCAGCAACTTTCCCGTTCCCGATGCGCTGAAAGAGGCCTTGGAAGGCGAACACGGCAAGCAGATGCAATTTGTCACCAAGACCATAGGCGAACGCAAGGTCTGGCTGAAGATGGCGGAGCAAAACGCACAAATGGCGATTGCCCAACGCCGCCTGCAACAAAGCAGCCAGCAACACCGTATTGATGAACTGGCCAAAATCCTCGGCATGGATTCAGACGGCCTCAACCGCCTTGAATGTTTCGATATCAGCCACACGCAAGGCGAGGCTACTATTGCGTCCTGCGTTGTGTACGATGAGCAAAACATCCAGCCTTCGCAATACCGCCGCTACAACATCACGACCGCCAAACCCGGCGATGACTACGCCGCTATGCGCGAAGTGTTAACACGCCGTTACGGCAAAATGCAGGAAGCCGAAGCCAACGGTGAAAGCGTCAAATGGCCGGATGTTGTGTTGATTGACGGCGGCAAAGGGCAAATCGGCGTAGCCGTATCGGTATGGGAAGAACTCGGGCTGCACATTCCTTTGGTCGGTATTGCCAAAGGCCCCGAGCGCAAAGCCGGTATGGAAGAACTCATACTGCCTTTTACCGGCGAAGTCTTCCGCCTGCCACCCAACAGCCCGGCCTTGCATTTATTGCAAACCGTACGCGATGAATCGCACCGCTTTGCAATTACAGGCCACCGAAAAAAACGCGACAAAGCACGCGTTACTTCATCACTCAGCGAAATCCCCGGTATCGGCAGCAAACGCCGCCAAGCATTGCTTACCCGATTCGGCGGTCTGCGCGGTGTGATTGCAGCCAGCCGCGAGGACTTGGAAAAAGTGGAAGGCATCAGCAAAGCATTGGCGGAAACCATTTACGAGCATCTGCACTGATTGGCTTGAAGAGCAAAAAGGAACAATATGAAACCTGTCATCATTAAAAATATCGAGATCGGCAAAGGCCTGCCTAAAATTGCCGTGCCGCTGGTGGCTGCCAATACGCAGGAATTGGAGCAGGCTTTGCGCGTATTGAAAGAGACGGCTTTTGACATTATTGAATTTCGTGCGGATTTTTTTCAAGAAGCGCTTGATGCCGATTTTATTGCCGAGCAATTAGGCATCGCTCGACAGGCTTTTCCTGACAAGCCCTTGCTGTTTACGTTTAGAAGGGCGCAAGAGGGCGGCAACACGCCTTGTTCGGATGACTATTATTTTAAATTATTGGAAAAAATTGTCTGTTCCAAACAAGCCGATATTATCGACATCGAGCTTTTTGCCGAGAAAAGCGGCGTAAAACAAACCATTGCTTTGGCGCATGAGTATCAAACTGCCGCCTTACTTTGTAATCACGATTTCCAAGCCACGCCGTCTTTGGCAGACATTACAGGCCGTCTGAAAACAATGGCCGAGTGGGGCGCGGATATCTGCAAAATTGCCGTGATGCCGCAATCGTCGCAAGATGTATTGACCTTATTACAGGCTACATATGATGTTTCACAAATTATTGACCGCCCGATTATTACTATGTCTATGGGTAAAATCGGAGCCGTCAGCCGCTTGGCCGGCTCGACTTTCGGCTCGGCCGTTACCTTTGGTGCGGCACAAAAAACGTCGGCACCCGGCCAAATTGATGCTAATGAATTAAGGAAAATCTTGGCAATTTTGGGATAGTTTAATTATTAATATTCAAGGCCGTCTGAAAAATATTTTTCAGACGGCCTGATTTTTTTTAAATTTATTTCTTTTAATTTTAAATAAAATAGGTAACAATAGGTTTCCTATTTTAATAACCAGAGGAGAAATAAAATGACTACTACTAAAGAAAACCTGGCGAACCCAGGTCCAGTAGGCCTGTGTGGCTTTGCATTGACAACTTGGTTGCTCAGTCTGATTAACGGCGGCTTTTTTACTGCTCCAGAGGGTGTCGGCTTAGTTTTGGGCATGGCTCTCGCCTTTGGTGGTATCGCCCAAGTTATTGCTGGTATGTTTGAGTTCAAGAAAGGCAATACGTTCGGCTTTACCGCTTTTATCAGCTATGGCGCCTTCTGGTGGACATGGGCTTTGTTTACCATCTTTTTCAAAGGTGAAACCGCTCCGGCATTTATCGGCTGGTATCTTTGCGCATGGGGTATGTTTTCGCTGATGATGTTTGTGGCTACGTTGACCAAGCCTAAAGTATTGAGCGGTATTTTCTTTTTCTTGACACTGACTTTTTTTGCTTTGGGTATTGGCGATGGCATGGAAAATCATAGCATCGTCCATATCGGCGGTTGCTTAGGCTTGGTAACTGCACTTGGTGCGTTCTACTTGGCAGCGGCAGAGGTTATCAATGAATCTTTCGGCCGTACTGTTTTGCCGGTTGGCGAACGTAAATAAGGTTGCTTAAACAAAATGCCGTCTGAACGGTGGAAATGAAATCAAAGATTTCGGCCACAATGTTCAGACGGCATTTTTTATTTGTCTTCAAATAAATCGACATCAAATAAATCCGGCTCTTTAATTCGCTCTCGACAATCAAGCTTGATGTCTTCAGTAACTCGGCAGCAGCACGGCAAAATTTCTCCGGGCGCGACAAAAGCGAGCGGAAAATTATCATAAGAGACTTTTCCATCCAAGATTTTAACCCGGCATGAACCGCAATAGCCGCTGCGACATTGGTATTCAACCTCGTGTCCGGTGCGCTCCAAGCCCTCCAATAAGGTTTCACCTTGTTGGAGTTGGAAGGTTTTGTCGTGTGTGCTGATGAGTGCCATATGATTTGTTTGGATTGGAAAGGCCGTCTGAAACGGTGTAAAGACGAAATCAAAGATTTCTGCCACACCGTTCAGACGGCCCTGATCATAAAACCGAATATTCGATTACAGCTCGAAATCGCCCAAATCGTCGGCATTGACTTCCGAATCAATCTGACCAATCAGGTAAGAGGAAATTTCCACCTCCTGCGGCGCAACCTGTACATTGTCAGAAGACAGCCATGCGTTAATCCAAGGGATCGGATTTTGGGTTGCACCTTCAAATCCGGCAGGAAGGCCAACCGCCTGCATACGCAGATTGGTAATGTATTCAACGTATTGAGCCAAAATTTCTTTGTTCAGGCCAATCATTGAGCCGTCTTTAAACAGATAGGCCGCCCATTCTTTTTCCTGCTCGGCTGCTTTTTTGAAGAGGTTGAAGCACTCGTCCTGCAATTCATTCGCAATTTCAGCCATTTCAGGATCATCGGCACCGGCACGCATCAGGTTGAGCATATGCTGGGTGCTGGTCAAATGCAGGGCTTCGTCACGAGCAATCAGCTTGATGATTTTGGCGTTGCCTTCCATCAATTCGCGCTCGGCAAAGGCGAACGAGCAGGCGAATGAAACGTAGAAGCGGATGGCTTCCAATACGTTGACGCACATCAGGCAGAGATAGAGTTTTTTCTTCAACTCGCGCAAAGATACGGTAACAAGCTTGCCGCCGACATTGTGCGTGCCTTCGCCCAGCAGATTGTAATACTGGGTGTATTCAATCAAATCATCGTAATAGCAGGCAATGTCTTCAGCACGGGCGATGATGTATTTGTTTTGCACAATATCATCGAACACGACCGAAGGATCATTCACGATATTACGGATGATATGAGTGTAGCTGCGCGAGTGAATGGTTTCGCTGAAGCTCCACGTTTCAATCCAAGTTTCCAGCTCGGGAATAGACACCAAAGGCAAGAACGCAACATTTGGGCTGCGGCCTTGGATCGAATCGAGCAGAGTTTGGTATTTCAGATTGCTGATGAAAATATGTTTTTCGTGTTCGGGCAAGTTCGCATAGTCGATACGGTCGCGCGACACGTCGATTTCTTCCGGACGCCAGAAGAAAGACAATTGTTTTTCGATCAGTTTTTCAAATACTTCGTATTTCTGCTGGTCATAACGGGCGACATTTACCGGTTGACCAAAAAACATCGGCTCTTTCAGCGCGTCGTTTTTGGTTTTGGAAAAGGTGCTGTATGACATGGTTAGGTGTTCGCAGGACATAATGTCTCTCTTTTTAAAAATTAGTCGACTTTTCTATTAATTGTTAATTCACCATATGAAACATGTTGAATTTTATCAATAAAGTGCCATCCTAAAATAGCGAAGACTAAAAGAACACTAATAAATACATAAAATTTATATTCAGCTAAGAATGACCAAATGGCATCCATATTTTTCCTTTTCTGGAAAATAACAACTTAGCTTCATATAGTAGTAGGTTTTAATTTAAGAAAATCCTTAAAGCCTTCTACTATCTAGAAGCCTTGGATATATTTCAAAAATCAGCCTATTTTAAATCTTACAAGCCCCGCCCGAACAGCCGTCATCTTGAATATCGGTCTGCGTATCGTCTGCGCCATCACGGGTGTTGTGGTAGTACAGGGTTTTGACGCCGTATTTATAGGCGGTCAGCAGGTCTTTGAGCATTTGTTTCATGGAAACTTTGCTGCCTTCAAATTTGTTCGGGTCGTAGGCGGTATTGGCGGAAATCGATTGATCGACAAATTTTTGCATTACACCGACGAGTTTCAGGTAGCCTTCGTTACCCGGAAGCTGCCACAGGGTTTCGTAGGCATCTTTCAGGGTTTCAAATTCCGGTACGACTTGTTTCAAAATACCGTCTTTTGATGCTTTAACGCTGACCAGGCCACGTGGAGGCTCGATGCCGTTGGTGGCGTTGGCAATTTGCGAGCTGGTTTCAGACGGCATGAGTGCGGTCAGGGTAGAGTTGCGCAGGCCGTATTTGACGATGCCAGCGCGCAGGCTTTCCCAGTCGTAATGCAAAGGCTCGCTGCACACGGCGTCCAAGTCTTTTTTGTAGGTGTCGATAGGCAGTTTGCCTTGCGAATAAACGGTTTGGTTGAAGAGCGGGCATGCGCCGTATTCTTTGGCAAGGTTTACCGATGCTTTGAGCAGGTAATACTGCATGGCTTCAAAGGTACGGTGGGTCAGGCCGAGCGCGGAATCGTCGCTGTAACGTACGCCGTTTTTCGCCAGATAGTAGGCGTAGTTGATGACGCCGATACCAAGCGTGCGGCGGTTCATGGTTGCGGTGCGTGCTGCTGCAACCGGATAGTCTTGATAATCCAACAGGGCATCAAGTGCGCGTACGGTCAAATCGGCAAGCTCTTCCAGTTCGTCCAAGTTGTTCAATGCGCCCAAGTTGAAGGCAGACAAGGTACACAAGGCAATTTCGCCGTTCGGATCGTTGATGTTATCCAAAGGCTTGGTCGGCAGGGCGATTTCCATACACAAGTTGGACTGATGAACAGGCGCAACGTGTGGATCAAACGGGCTGTGCGTGTTGCAGTGGTCAACGTTTTGGATGTAGATTCGACCGGTACCGGCGCGCTCCTGCATCAGGGTAGAGAACAATTCTGTTGCCGGCAAAGTACGTTTGCGGATGTTTGGATCTTGCTCGTATTGAGTGTAGAGGCGCTCGAATTCGTCTTGATCGGCGAAGAAGGCATCATACAAACCCGGAACTTCATTCGGCGAGAACAGGGTAATATTGCCGCCTTTGATCAAGCGGGTGTACAGCAGACGGTTGATTTGCACGCCGTAGTCCAGTTGGCGGATACGGTTGTCTTCTACGCCGCGGTTGTTTTTCAATACCAACAGGCTTTCGGCTTCGATGTGCCACAATGGGTAGAACAAGGTTGCCGCGCCACCGCGTACGCCGCCTTGCGAGCAGGATTTAACCGCCGCTTGGAACATTTTGAAGAATGGGATACAACCGGTGTGTTGTGCTTCGCCGCCACGGATTTCACTACCCAAGCCACGGATACGGCCGGCGTTGATGCCGATGCCTGCTCGTTGGGAAACGTATTTCACAATCGCGCTGGTGGTGGCGTTGATGGAGTCAAGGCTGTCGTCGCATTCAATCAACACGCAGCTTGAGAATTGACGGGTAGGCGTACGCACACCGCTCATGATAGGTGTAGGCAGCGATACTTTGAATGTGGAAACGGCGTCGTAAAAGCGTTTGACGTAATCCAAACGGGTCTCTTTCGGATATTTGCTGAAGAGACACATGGCGACCAAAATATATAAGAACTGCGGCGTTTCATAAATTTGGCGGGTAACGCGGTTTTGAACCAGATATTTGCCTTCCAGCTGTTTTACGGCAGCATAAGAGAAGGTCATATCGCGGCTGTGGTCAATATAGGCATTCAGCTCGTCGAATTCTTCGCGGCTGTAATCTGCGATGATGTGGCGGTCGTATTTGCCTGCTTCGGTCAGTTTTTTAACGTGATCGTAGAGGTGAGGCGGCTCGAATTCGCCATAAGCGATTTTACGCAGATGGAAAATGGCGAGGCGGGCAGCCAGATATTGATAATCGGGCGTATCTTGTGAGATTAGGTCGGCCGCGGCCTTGATGATGGTTTCATGGATATCGTCGGTACGGATACCGTTGTAAAACTGAATATGAGATTTGAGCTCGACTTGCGATACGGAGACGTTTTGTAAGCCTTCTGCCGCCCAAGTAACAACACGGTGGATTTTGTCTAAATTGATATCTTCCAAGCGTCCGTCGCGTTTGGTTACTTTAATATTCGTTGCTGCATTCATTGTTCAGTCTTCCCATTAAAAAACACAAGATACGGTATGTGATTGCTTTGAACGGCACAATATAATGTATTTTTCTTTGTTTAACTAGACTTGACAATGCGCTTTTTTCGGGGTGTGGATTAGGGGATGGGAGGCTTAAACTAGATTTTATGTGGCTTTGTGGCGATTTGGCATTATTTTGCGTTTGCATCACATTTGGCCAGACATTGGCTAGAGGCTTATGAAATAAAGAAATTTATATTCAGGTTTCGTCTAAATGGAAGGAGTGTTAAATTTTGCAAAGCAAGTAGTATGATGTAGTAATTAACCACATTTTTGTCATGTAAAAAATGGGCGTTTTGCCGATGCCCTGGCGAAACATATAATGGAAAAACTATTTAGGAGGCGAATCATGTTAATGTTGAAAAATTTAGGTTCCGCACTGGCGGCGGTTGCCGTATTGAGCTTGGATACTTATTCTGCCGAAGCGGCGGCCAAACCGCATGGCCATCATGTGAGCAAACACCAACAGGCGAAGAAAAACAAATTGCATCCTGCTTGTAAGAGATACCTTGAGCGCCGTGCCGCTTGGTATCGCTACAAAGGCAACAAGGCCGAATTGAGGGAAAACCGTAAAGCGGCAAAAGCATTCCGCGGTTTGCCTTATGCCGAGCAAAAAATTCAATGCCAAGCTGCTTATCAGGCATTTGATGATTTTGATCACGGTAAATTCCGCCGCCGTTAATCATCTGATTTAAACAAAGGCCGTCTGAAACATTCAGACGGCCTTTGATATTTATTTCTCAACAATGATTTTGTTTTCGGCTTGAGGCTCGTATTGTGTGGATTCATCACCGTAATACAATACGCCCAGCTTGATGGGGATGCGGCCTTGCGATTTGCGGTGGGCATTGGAGTCACGCAGGGAGTAGGCGCAACCGCAATATTCTTGTTGGTAGAAATGCTCACGCTTGCTGATTTCAATCATGCGTGCGCTGCCGCCGCCTTTGCGCCAGTTAAAATCCCAATAAACCAAGTCATCATACGGCTCGGCGGCGCGATGGCCGCAGCCGTTGATCTGTTTCATGTCTTTCCAGCGTGAAATGCCCAGTGAGCTGGTGAAAACATGGAAGCCGTTTTCATGGGCGTATTGCGCCGCTTTTTCAAAACGCATATCGAAACACATGGTGCAGCGGATACCGCGTTCGGGTTCAAATTCCATGCCTTTGGCTTTGGCAAACCATTCTTTGCGGTCGTTTTCGTAGTCGTCGTCTTTATCGACAAAAGGGATGCCGAATTTGTCCGCAAAGCGCATGTTTTCTTCTTTGCGCAACATATATTCTTTGTGCGGATGGATATTGGGGTTGTAAAAATAAATGGTGTAGTCGATGCCGCTGGCAAGCATGGCTTCCATCACTTCGCCGGAACATGGGGCGCAGCAGGAATGCAGCAGGACTTTTTTATGGCCGCCCGGTGGAACGAGGATGGGGCGGTCAATATCGGTAACGATGGGAGTGTTTAATTCGGTCATGGTTGGATTCTATTTATTGTTAAGTGTTTCAGACGGCCTTGGGTATCGAGGCCGTCTGAAATATAAGATGAAGCAGATATTTTAACAGAGCTGTACTTTATGGAACAGTTTGCTACTGCTTTTTCTTTTCGTTCAATGGCTTGAACTCTTGCGCATCCGGAGGCGGGGCTGCGAAGATGGTGTCTGGATTGGGGTGTGCCGCAAATTCTGCCAGCAGGTTGCGATAGTCCAGCGACTGCTTCATCAGTTCGGCTGCGGCGGTACGCAGGTTGTCCACATCTTCCGGTGGCAGATAAAAACTGGTCGGAATGTTCAATACTTTTTCCCTCAACTCGGAAGGAGGGAGGTCTTTGAGGTTGAGGCTGACGAAGGAGAAGCTGATGCCGTCGGTTTGTTTGTCTTTATTCCACTGATCGACGAAGGCACGGAAACGGCGCAGGGATTCTTGCGAGTTTTGGTCGATGGGGATATTGACGATGGAGGAGACGACGTCGCGGAAACCGGGAACGGCCGCGGTTTTGTCCAAATTGCTGCTGACTTGGTTTTGCGCATTGACGTTGATGACGACGATATGGCGGATGTTGTTTTGCAGGATTTTGTTTGTCAGGATTTTTTCCGGGTACATTTCCGTCATATCCAAAAGGCTGCGCATACCCAGATTGTCGGTCAGGCCGCCGTCTATCAGGTGGATGTAGGGTCGGTTTTTCCCGTCTGCGTATTTTTGGAAGCGCTCGTAAAATTCTTTTATGGTGCGGCTTTGTTGTCTGCCTGTTTCGCTGTCGTCTGCATCTTCGATTTTGATCGGCGGCGTGTAGCTGCAGCGTCCGCCGTTGTTGTTTAGGGTAATCGGTGCAAATACCATAGGCACGGAGCTTGAAGCTGCAACGGCGCGGGCAAGTCGCAAGTCGCCCAAGTCGATACACATCGGGTCGAAATATTCCTGCGTGAAATTGAAACGCTCGCCTATGCCCATATCGGTGGCGGAAATGATGGCAAACGGGCCCTTGGCATTTTTTTCCAAATCGCGGAAAGTGGTTTTGCCGAAAAGGTAGTTTTCAAACTGCTCCTGCAACAGATCGCCGCGTCCGTATTCAGGCGAGGCCAGTCGGGGCAGATTGGACATGGAGAATGCCTGTTTGACGACTTGGCGTTGGAAGTTTTGGTGTAGGAAACGTTTATAAAACAAGGGAATGGTTTCTTTGCCCTTGAGTGCAAAATAAGCCGCCAAAACCGAGCCGCCAAATACGCCAACAACGACATCGACGTTGGACAGCAAGGATTTTCTTTTGCCGCCGATGGTTACCTGCTGCTGGTTGAGCTGTTCTAAAACGCCGTAACCCAACGCCGCCGCACGTGTTCCTCCGCCTGAAAACATGACGACAATTAAGGTATCGTCATCGTCTTCCCGCTGGAGTTTGCTGGTTTCAAAGCGGTAGCCTTGCTTCAAATCGACTGCATCAATACCGGCAACGGGTTGGTATTTCACCAAGGAGCAGGCGGATAACAGGGCGAGAGAAAGTATGGAAAGCGTGGATTTGAGCTGGAATTTCGGCATAAAGTCAACAAAATCGGAAAATTATTGAAAACGGATTATAAAGGTTTTCAGGCGTTGTTCACAGAAGCAGGCCTTTCAGACGGCCTTTTATGTCGATTTTCCGTTATAATCGACACAATCTTTATCTTTCCAAACCCTTATGGCGCAACCGAACCGCATCAACCACGAACCTGTCTTTCTGCTTGCTTCCGGCCCTTGGCGCGAGAGCAGCTTGTGGGTGGAGGCCTTCAGCCGCCGTTATGGACGTGTGGCTTTGTTGGCCAGAAGCGCACGCAAACGGCAAAGCGAGTTGCGTGGCGTGTTGGTGCCGTTTGTGCCGGTGAGCGCGTCTTGGTATGGTTCGCAAGAGTTGAAGACTCTGCATCGCGCCGAATGGATAGGCGGTTGGCCGCAGCCGCAGGGTAGGGCTTTGTTCAGCGGATTGTATGTGAACGAGCTGATGCTGAAGTTGACCGTCCGCGAAGACCCGTTGCCCGAGCTTTATGATGTTTTGGCGGAAACCATGAAAACCATCTGTTGCGAGGCCAACCATATTGCCGCTTTGCGCCGTTTTGAATGGACGCTGCTGACACGCTTGGGCTTTGCCCCCGATTTGTTCCATGACGGCAACGGCAATGAAATCAACGGCGAAGAAACTTATTGGCTCACACCTGAAGAGGCTGTGGTTCCCCTGGCCGAGGCCGACCGTTTCCATGCGCTCAATAAGGGCGTTGCCGTATTGGGCGCGACGTTAATCGATTTGAGGGAAGGCAGTTTTGTTCATCAGGAAAGTCTGGGGCAGGCTTTGAAAGTGACGCGGCTTTTGATTGACAATCTTCTGCCCGAGGGCATCAAGTCTCGGCAGGTTTTGCAGCAGTTGCAGCAGTTTGGCTTGGGCAGTTGAATTTTTTAGACGGCCTTTGATATGAGAAGGTTCAGGCCGTCTGAAACCTTAAAGAAAGGACTTTATTATGTTGTTAGGCGTAAACATCGACCATATTGCCACCGTCCGCAATGCGCGCGGTACGATTTATCCCAGCCCTGTCGAAGCGGCGCTGATTGCGGAAACCCACGGTGCAGATTTGATTACCATGCACTTGCGTGAAGACCGCCGCCATATTAAAGATGCGGACGTGTTCGCCGTTAAAAACGCCATCCGCACGCGCCTGAATTTGGAAATGGCGTTGACGGAAGAAATGCTGGAAAACGCGCTTAACGTCATGCCGGAAGATGTGTGCCTCGTGCCTGAAAAACGTCAAGAAGTAACCACCGAAGGCGGTTTGGACGTATTGGCGCAACAGGATAAAGTGGCTGAGTTCACTAAAATCCTGACTGACGCAGGCATCCGCGTGTCCTTGTTTATCGATGCCGACAACGCGCAAATCCAAGCCGCTTATGATGTCGGCGTGCCCGTTATCGAGTTGCACACCGGTGCATATGCCGATGCGCACAGCCACGCCGAGCAAATGAAACAATTCGAGCGCATTCAAAACGGCGCGCATTACGCCAGCGATTTGGGTTTGGTCGTCAACGCCGGACACGGCCTGACCATTCACAACGTAACGCCGATTGCCCAAATTCTCGCCATCCGCGAATTGAATATCGGCCATTCGCTGATTTCCCAAGCACTCTTCCTCGGCCTGCCTGAAGCGGTCCGCCAAATGAAGGAAGTCATGTTCAGGGCCAGAATGCTGCCTTAAGGGCATCAGCCATACCGGCTAAGGCAATTTGCTTGGGCCGGTAGCCGCATTTTCAGACGGCCTGACTATTTAAACAAGGAGCAGACCCATGATTTACGGAATCGGTACAGACATTGTTTCCCTCAAACGCATTATCCGCCTGAACAAAAAATTCGGACTGGCATTTGCGCAACGCATTCTCAGCCCGGAAGAGCTGTTGGAATTTCCGCAGGCAGGCAAACCGGTCAACTATCTTGCCAAACGCTTTGCCGCCAAAGAGGCTTTTGCCAAAGCCGTCGGTACGGGCATACGCGGCGTGGTGTCTTTCCGCAATATCGGTGTCGGACATGACGCATTGGGCAAGCCTGAATTGTTTTTTGCACCGGCTTTAACCAAATGGCTGGAAGAACAGGGCATCCGAAGCTGCCATCTCAGTATGAGCGATGAAGAGGATACTGTCATGGCTTTTGTCGTTGCGGAAAAATAAGGCCGGATTTTAGTATTCTGAAATAGAGCATCCTTTTCAGACAGCCTGAAGGGTTAGGTATTTGTTGAAGGTCGGGCGTATAGGCCCGATATTGTTTTTTTACGCATAAATCGGCAGGTGTCGCCGCCTGCCGCATATAAGAATAATCTCATGATGACTGAAGACACACGTCCATTGGTGCAAGTGGTTGCCGGAATTTTGCTCGACCAAAACGGCCGCTACCTGCTCAGTTCCCGCCCCGAGGGTAAACCGTATGCCGGCTATTGGGAATTTGCCGGCGGCAAGGTGGAAGCCGGCGAAAGCGATTTTCAAGCCTTGCAACGCGAGTTTAAAGAAGAGCTCGGCATCTGTATCCTTGTCGCTACGCCGTGGCTGACCAAAGTCCATTCCTACGAACACGCACATGTACGCCTGCATTTTTTATGGGTGGAAACCGACCAATGGACGGGCGAAATCCAATCGAGGGAAGGACAGAAATGGGCATGGCAAAAGGCAGGGGATTTTACCGTTGCGCCGATGTTGCCTGCCAATAGCGCATTATTACGCTCCCTATCTATTCCGCGCCAGCTTCAAGGCCGTCTGAAAAGTGGATTAAACGGTCAAAACAGCATGGGCGAATATCATGTTGTGCCATATCTGTCGGCTCAGCATCAAACCGCATCAGCCGTATTGCTGGATTTTGCCGATTGGCAACAAGGCAAGCCGATAGAAGCGCCCAGCGTGTGGCCAATCATTGAAAATGTCGAACAATGGTTGCAAGTGCAAAATGCCGATGCTGTCGTATGGAAAGTAGCGAATGAAGCGGCAGCCAAGCAAGTTGTCGATATTTTGGCGCAAGGCGTGGCTATGCCGTTGATTGCGGCTGCTCCGGAAAGTATGGTTTCCATTTATCGCGAACAGTGGCAGAGCATGGGTGTGCATGCTGTTTTGACCGATAATGACATTGAGGCCGTCTGAAATGAGTAGAAATCAAAAGCTTTTGATTGCCGCTGTTTTACTGATTGTGTTCGCGGCGGCCAAGCTGCTGCTCTTGGATTGGTGGCAGCAACAGCAATCAAAAACAAAAGTAGTCGAATGTAATTTAACACAAAGCTGCGTCCTGCCTGACGGTTCAAAAGTACGTGCGACATCCATCAATACGCGCGAGCCGTTTGATATCGTGATAGAGAATGTTCCGCAAAATACAGGGGCGGTCAGTATCAGTTTCAGTATGAAAAACATGGACATGGGCTTCAACCGCTATAATCTGGCGCAACAATCGCCGCAAAGCTGGCAGGCTTTGCAAATCCGTTTGCCGTTTTGCGTCGAAGGCCGCCATGATTACACTGCCGACATTACTATTGGCAAACAGACTTTTCAGACGGCATTTAGCGCGAAGTAGCCATCCGATAGAGGCCGTCTGAACGGCCATAGGCTAAAAAAATCTAATTTTTTAGATGGCGTATTTAAAAATTCCTTATAAATGAATCAATTATAAATTATTTTTTGGTGGATTGTTTACAATCATTCTGACTATAAACCAAAAATACAAAACGGACAGAAGCCAGGCTACATCAGGGTTTGATGTGGTAAAGCCTGTCCGTTTTTTACATTTTTTGCAAAAAAATCGTTTATTAATAACTGAATTTTTTATAATTTTTTTTGAAAAAAGTGTTTGACAAGACCGGTTTTATTTTTTAAATTTGTTTCCATAAATAAAAACTACATCGCACTACAAAGGAACATCATCATGAATCTGTATCAAACCACTCTCTCTTGTTATAGATTTTCTCCCATCTCTGCCGCTCCCGTCGCCGCCAGCTTATTGGTAGTCCCGACGGTCTGAAGGCTCTCAACCCGAATCCAGTTTCCGCATTCCCACAAACACTTCGGGTTTTAAAACTTCTTTCCCCTGTTGCATTCATATACTGATTAATAATATTTAAAAAACAAATACCTCCGCTTCAGCCTTATTGTATTCAATAGTTTTGATAACTATTTGTTTTTATTAATTTTAAATTTTTAGATGGTTGATAATGGAAATTTTACAGGCCGTCTGAAAACAGTTTTTGAAACGATTGTTTCTTTTTAAACGGTTCGTTTCTGGTTTAGAGAAAACCGAACCGGCCGATTGATACTGACAAAAGTCTATAAAGGAGAAATATGATGAGCCAACACTCTGCCGGAGCGCGTTTCCGTCAAGCCGTAAAAGAATCGAATCCTCTTGCCGTCGTCGGTTGCGTCAATGCTTATTTTGCGCGATTAGCCACCCAAAGCGGTTTCAAGGCGATTTATCTGTCCGGCGGCGGCGTGGCAGCCTGCTCTTGCGGTATCCCTGATTTGGGCATCACCACAATGGAAGATGTGCTGATCGATGCGCGGCGGATTACGGACAACGTGGATACGCCTTTGCTGGTGGACATTGATGTGGGTTGGGGCGGGGCATTCAATATCGCGCGTACGATTCGCAACTTTGAACGCGCCGGCGTTGCAGCGGTTCACATCGAAGATCAGGTAGCGCAAAAACGCTGCGGCCACCGTCCGAACAAAGCCATTGTTTCTAAAGATGAAATGGTCGACCGTATCAAAGCTGCCGTAGATGCGCGCGTTGATGAGAACTTTGTAATTATGGCGCGTACCGATGCGCTGGCGGTAGAAGGTTTGGATGCCGCTATCGAACGTGCTCAGGCTTGTGTCGAAGCCGGTGCAGACATGATTTTCCCTGAAGCCATGACCGATTTGAAAATGTACCGCCAATTTGCAGATGCAGTAAAAGTACCTGTATTGGCCAACATTACCGAGTTTGGTTCCACTCCGCTTTATACCCAAAGCGAACTGGCTGAAAACGGCGTGTCGCTGGTACTGTATCCGCTGTCATCGTTCCGCGCAGCAAGCAAAGCCGCTCTGAATGTTTATGAAGCGATTATGCGCGATGGCACTCAGGCGGCGGTGGTTGACAGTATGCAAACCCGTGCCGAGCTGTACGAGCATCTGAACTATCATGCCTTCGAGCAAAAACTGGATAAATTGTTTCAAAAATAAGTAACCGCTTTCAGACGGCCTTTCAACAAATCCGCATCGGCCGTCTGAAAAATAAAACCCATAAAAATACAAAGGAGAAATACCATGACTGCAACTACTCAAACCCCGACTTTCAAACCTAAAAAATCCGTTGCGCTTTCTGGCGTTGCGGCCGGTAATACCGAATTGTGTACCGTTGGCCGTACCGGCAACGATTTGAGCTATCGCGGTTACGACATTCTGGATTTGGCACAAAAATGCGAGTTTGAAGAAGTCGCTCACCTGCTGATTCACGGCCATCTGCCCAATAAATTCGAGCTGGCTGCTTATAAAACCAAACTCAAATCTATGCGCGGCCTGCCTATCCGTGTGATCAAAGTTTTGGAAAGCCTGCCTGCACATACCCATCCGATGGACGTGATGCGTACCGGTGTATCCATGCTGGGTTGCGTTCATCCTGAACGTGAAAGCCATCCGGAAAGTGAAGCGCGCGACATCGCCGACAAACTGATCGCCAGCCTCGGCAGCATCCTCTTGTACTGGTATCAATATTCGCACAACGGCAAACGCATTGAAGTTGAAAGCGACGAAGAGACCATTGGCGGTCATTTCCTGCACCTGTTGCACGGCAAACGCCCAAGCGAATCACACATCAAAGCCATGCACGTTTCACTGATTCTGTATGCCGAACACGAGTTCAACGCTTCTACCTTCACCGCCCGCGTGATTGCCGGTACAGGCTCTGATATGTACTCCTGCATTACCGGTGCAATCGGCGCGTTGAAAGGCCCGAAACACGGCGGCGCGAACGAAGTAGCTTACGATATTCAAAAACGCTACCGCAATGCCGACGAAGCCGAAGCCGACATCCGCGAACGTATCGGCCGCAAAGAAATCGTGATCGGTTTCGGTCATCCGGTGTACACCATTTCCGACCCTCGCAATGTTGTCATTAAAGAAGTGGCACGCGGTTTGAGCAAAGAAACCGGCGATATGCGCCTCTTTGATATTGCCGAACGCTTGGAGAGCGTGATGTGGGAAGAGAAAAAAATGTTCCCGAATCTGGACTGGTTCTCCGCCGTTTCCTACCAAAAATTGGGCGTACCGACTGCTATGTTCACACCGCTGTTCGTAATTTCCCGTACAACCGGTTGGAGCGCACACGTTCTCGAGCAACGCAAAGACGGCAAAATCATCCGTCCGAGCGCAAACTACACAGGCCCTGAAGATTTGGCATTCGTGGAGATTGAAAACCGCTAATACGCGTAACAGCAGGGTGGGCCGCCAGCCTGCCCCATCTCGAAATGCCGTTTGAAAACAATGAATAAATTAAGTTTTCGTTTTTCGACGGCCTAGTGCAGTATGCGAGAGAGAGAGAGCCGGCCGTTTGGAAAACATGCTGCTCTGCTGTCGTCATTCCCATACAGGCAGAAATTCAAAAGTTGAAATGTTCTGCTGTAAAGAGTGCTGAAAGATTTAAGTTTGGATTTCCGTCTATACGGGAATGATGGTAGCGGAGCAGCAATTTTTTTTCATACCGCGAATAGATTTCAGACAACAAGCAATAAAACAGAATTTATGGTTTCAGACGGCCTTAAGGTCCGAATCAACAGTCCGTCTGAAACCCCAAAACCAAAAAAAGAATAGATTTAGGAGAACCGACATGACTGCCAACCAACGCTACCGCAAAGCTTTACCCGGTACGGATTTGGAATATTACGACGCGCGTCAGGCGTGTGAAGACATCAAACCAGGCTCTTACGACAAGCTGCCTTATACAAGCCGTATCTTGGCTGAGAACTTGGTCAACCGCGCAGACAAAGTCGACCTGCCTACGCTGCAAAGCTGGCTGGGCCAGCTGATTGAGGGAAAACAGGAAATCGACTTTCCTTGGTATCCGGCGCGCGTGGTGTGTCACGATATTCTGGGTCAGACAGCGTTGGTGGATTTGGCGGGCCTGCGTGATGCAATTGCCGAAAAAGGCGGCGATCCTTCCAAAGTGAATCCGGTGGTGCAAACCCAGCTCATCGTCGACCACTCTTTGGCCGTTGAATGCGGCGGTTACGATCCTGATGCCTTCCGCAAAAACCGCGAAATCGAAGACAGACGTAACGAAGACCGTTTCCACTTCATCAACTGGACAAAAACCGCATTTGAAAATGTGGACGTGATTCCTGCGGGCAACGGCATTATGCACCAAATCAATTTGGAAAAAATGTCGCCGGTTGTCCAAGTCAAAAACGGCGTAGCATTCCCTGACACCTGCGTCGGTACTGACTCACATACGCCGCACGTCGATTCATTGGGCGTGATTTCCGTAGGTGTGGGTGGTTTGGAAGCCGAAACCGTAATGTTGGGCCGTGCCTCCATGATGCGTCTGCCTGATATTGTCGGCGTTGAGCTGACCGGCAAACGCCAGCCGGGCATTACTGCCACCGACATCGTGTTGGCACTGACCGAATTCTTGCGTAAAGAGCGCGTGGTTGGTGCATTTGTCGAATTCTTTGGCGAGGGCGCAAGAAGCCTGTCCATCGGCGACCGTGCCACCATTTCCAATATGACCCCTGAGTTCGGCGCGACTGCTGCGATGTTCGCTATTGATGAGCAAACCATTGATTATTTGAAACTGACCGGTCGCGACGATGCGCAAGTGAAATTGGTGGAAACCTACGCCAAAACCGCAGGCTTGTGGGCAGATGCCTTGAAAAACGCCGTTTATCCTCGCGTATTGAAATTTGATTTGAGCAGCGTAACGCGCAATATGGCAGGCCCAAGTAATCCGCATGCCCGTTTTGCGACCGCCGATTTGGCCAGCAAAGGCTTGGCTAAACCTTACGAAGAGCCTTCAGACGGCCAAATGCCTGACGGTGCAGTGATTATTGCCGCGATTACTTCATGTACCAATACTTCCAATCCGCGCAACGTTGTCGCCGCCGCGCTGTTGGCACGCAATGCCAACCGCCTCGGCTTGAAACGCAAACCTTGGGTGAAATCTTCGTTTGCCCCGGGTTCAAAAGTAGCCGAAATCTATTTGAAAGAAGCAGGCCTGCTGCCTGAAATGGAAAAACTCGGCTTCGGTATCGTTGCCTTCGCATGTACCACCTGTAACGGCATGAGCGGCGCGCTGGATCCGAAAATCCAGAAAGAAATCATCGACCGCGATTTGTACGCCACCGCTGTATTGTCAGGCAACCGCAACTTTGACGGCCGTATCCATCCGTATGCGAAACAGGCTTTCCTCGCTTCGCCTCCGTTGGTCGTTGCCTACGCGCTGGCAGGCAGCATCCGTTTCGATATTGAAAACGACGTACTAGGCGTTGCAGACGGCAAAGAAATCCGCCTGAAAGATATCTGGCCGACCGATGAAGAAATCGATGCCATCGTTGCCGAATATGTGAAACCGCAACAATTCCGCGACGTTTATATTCCGATGTTCGATACCGGCACAGCGCAAAAAGCACCAAGCCCGCTGTACGACTGGCGTCCAATGTCCACCTATATCCGCCGCCCACCTTACTGGGAAGGCGCACTGGCAGGGGAGCGCACATTGAGAGGCATGCGTCCGCTGGCGATTTTGCCCGACAACATCACCACCGACCACCTCTCGCCGTCCAATGCGATTTTGGCCAGCAGTGCCGCAGGCGAATATTTGGCGAAAATGGGTTTGCCTGAAGAAGACTTCAACTCTTATGCAACCCACCGCGGCGACCACTTGACCGCCCAACGCGCAACCTTCGCCAATCCGAAACTGTTTAACGAAATGGTGAGAAACGAAGACGGCAGCGTACGCCAAGGTTCGCTGGCACGCGTTGAACCCGAAGGTAAAACCATGCGCATGTGGGAAGCCATCGAAACCTATATGAACCGCAAACAGCCGCTCATCATCATTGCCGGTGCGGACTACGGTCAAGGCTCAAGCCGCGACTGGGCTGCAAAAGGCGTACGCCTCGCCGGCGTGGAAGCGATTGTTGCCGAAGGCTTCGAGCGTATCCACCGCACCAACTTGATCGGTATGGGCGTGTTGCCGCTGCAATTCAAACCGGGTACTAACCGCCACACCCTGAAACTGGACGGTACGGAAACCTACGACGTGGTCGGCGAACGCACACCGCGCTGCGACCTGACTCTCGTGATTCACCGTAAAAACGGCGAAACTGTCAAAGTTCCGGTTACCTGCCGCCTCGATACTGCAGAAGAAGTATTGGTATATGAAGCCGGTGGTGTGTTGCAACGTTTCGCACAAGACTTTTTAGAAGGAAATGCAGCGTAAGGTAAATCGGGCATGATCAAAATGTCCGGGCTACGCTCAAAAAGGTTTTCAGACGGCCTCGAATGTTTGAGAGGCCGTCTGAAAAAACCATACTAGAAATACAAAGGAGAACTCGAAATGCCGCAAATTAAAATTCCAGCCGTTTACTACCGCGGCGGTACATCTAAAGGCATTTTCTTCAAACGCACCGATCTGCCGGCAGCTGCGCAGGAAGCAGGCGAGGCACGCGACAAAATCCTCTTGCGCGTACTCGGCAGCCCCGACCCTTACGGCAAACAGATTGACGGTTTAGGCAATGCCAGTTCGTCCACCAGCAAAGCCGTAATTTTGGACAAATCCGAACGCGCCGATCACGATGTTGATTACTTGTTCGGACAAGTTTCCATCGACAAACCTTTTGTCGATTGGAGCGGCAACTGCGGCAATCTGACTGCCGCCGTGGGCGCATTTGCCATCGAGCAAGGCTTGGTCGATAAAGACAAAATCCCTTCAGACGGCCTGTGTACCGTCAAAATTTGGCAGAAAAACATCGGCAAAACCATTATTGCCCATGTACCGATGCAAAACGGCGCAGTTTTGGAAACAGGCAATTTTGAGCTTGACGGCGTAACGTTTCCGGCAGCCGAAGTACAAATCGAATTTCTTGATCCGGCCGACGGCGAAGGCAGTATGTTCCCAACCGGCAATTTGGTCGATGAAATTGATGTGCCGAATATAGGCCGTCTGAAAGCCACGCTTATCAATGCCGGCATTCCAACCATTTTCCTGAATGCCGCAGATTTGGGCTATACAGGCAAAGAGTTGCAAGACGATATCAACAACGATGCCGCGGCTCTGGAAAAATTTGAAACCATCCGCGCGTATGGTGCGCTGAAAATGGGTTTAATCAGCGACGTATCCGAAGCCGCTACCCGCGCCCATACTCCGAAAGTCGCTTTTGTCGCCCCTGCGGCCGATTACACCGCTTCAAGCGGCAAAACCGTCAAAGCTGCCGACATCGATTTATTGGTACGCGCACTGAGCATGGGCAAATTGCACCACGCCATGATGGGTACTGCTTCAGTCGCCATCGCTACCGCTGCCGCCGTGCCCGGTACGCTGGTCAACCTTGCAGCCGGAGGCGGAGCGCGTAAAGAAGTCCGTTTCGGCCATCCGTCAGGCACACTGCGCGTTGGTGCAGCCGCCGAATGTCAGGACGGACAATGGACGGCCACCAAAGCAGTCATGAGCCGTAGCGCACGCGTGATTATGGAAGGACAAGTCCGAGTGCCGGAAGATTGCTTTTAAGTTTTCAGACGGCCGCAGCACTAAACAAGGCCGTCTGAAAACCAAATAAGCAGATTTTAGTCAGGTAGCGATACCTGCAATGGAGATTATGGTTGGGCATAAAGCCTGACTAAACATCAAACCAAAGGCAATCTGAAAAGCTCTCAAATGTTTTTGCTCTTTTCAGACGGCCTGAAGCCAAAAAAACAATCAAAAATCAAAGGAGAAACACCATGTCCAACCAACTCATTCTTGTTCTGAACTGCGGCAGCTCTTCACTCAAAGGTGCCGTTATCGACCGTAAAAACGGCAAAGTTCTCTTAAGCTGTCTCGGCGAACGTTTGGGTACGCCCGAAGCAGTCATTACGTTCAGCAAAGACGGCAAAAAATGCCAAACAGCCTTGACCGGCCGTAACGATCATGCCGGTGCCGTAGGTATGCTGTTGAAAGAGCTTGAAAAACACGGCCTGCACGACCGCATCAAAGCCATCGGCCACCGCATCGCACACGGCGGCGAAAAATACAGCGAATCTGTTTTGATCGACCAAGCAGTAATGGACGAACTTGATGCCTGCATTCCGCTCGCTCCGCTGCACAATCCTGCCAATATCAACGGCATTTTGGCTGCGCAAGAGCATTTCCCGGGCCTGCCCAATGTCGGCGTGATGGATACTTCGTTCCACCAAACCATGCCGGAGCGCGCCTATACTTATGCCGTTCCGCGCGAATTGCGTAAAAAATACGCTTTCCGCCGCTACGGTTTCCACGGTACCAGTATGCGTTACGTTGCCCCTGAAGCCGCACGCATCTTGGGCAAACCGTTGGAAGACATCCGCATGATTATTGCCCACTTAGGCAACGGCGCATCCATTACCGCCATTAAAAACGGCAAATCCGTTGACACCAGTATGGGCTTCACGCCGATTGAAGGCTTGGTGATGGGTACCCGTTGCGGCGACATCGATCCGGGCGTATACAGCTATCTGACTTCACAAACCGGTTTGGATGTTGCCCAAGTTGATGAAATGCTGAACAAAAAATCAGGTTTGCTCGGTATTTCCGAACTCTCCAACGACTGTCGTTCTTTGGAAATCGCGGCGGACGAAGGTCACGAAGGTGCGCGTTTGGCCCTGGAAGTCATGACTTACCGCCTTGCCAAATACATTGCTTCGATGGCTGTGGCTTGTGGCGGCGTTGACGCACTCGTGTTTACCGGCGGTATTGGCGAAAACTCGCGTAACATCCGTGCCAAAACCGTTTCCTATCTTGATTTCTTGGGTCTGCACATCGACACCAAAGCCAATATGGAAAAACGCTACGGCAATTCAGGCATTATCAGCCCGACTGATTCTTCGCCGGCTGTGTTGGTCGTTCCAACCAATGAAGAGCTGATGATTGCCCACGATACGGCTCAATTGGCCGGCTTTATGGAAGAAGCAGGCTAGGGCGAAGATTTTCCTAGACCATAAACAATAAAAAGTGCGGATTCATCATCCGCACTTTTTTTAATTTCAACTCAATCAAGCCACTTGGGTTTGATGCTCGTCACCGTTGCGCTCACGAACTGCGCCCAAACGGTAAACGGTTTCGCCTTGTTCGCTCAAGAATGCTTGTACCGCATCGGCATCTTCTTTAGCAATGATAACGACCATACCAATACCGCAGTTGAAGGTACGGTACATTTCTTGGGTTTCCACATTACCTGCTTTTTGCAGCCATTGGAACAGTTTAGGCAATTCCCACGCTTTGGCATCGATTTGTGCGACGGTATTTTCAGGTAAAACGCGAGGTACGTTTTCGGTAATGCCACCGCCGGTAATATGGGCCATGCCTTTAATGGTGAATTTTTCCAAAGCGGCAAGGATAGGTTTCACATACAGGCGGGTAGGGGCGATAATGGCTTCGCGCAAAGTTTTACCGTTGTCGAATTCCGCGTCCAAATCAGGATTGTCGCGCTCGATGATTTTGCGTACCAAAGAGTAGCCGTTGGAGTGTGCGCCGTTGGAAGCCAAGCCCAAAACAACGTCTCCGGCCTGAATGCTGCGGCCGTTAATAACGCGTTCTTTTTCAACCACACCGACGGCAAAACCGGCCAAGTCGTATTCGCCTTCGGGATACATGCCCGGCATTTCGGCAGTTTCACCGCCAATCAAAGCGCAACCGGATTCTTCGCAACCTTGGGCAATACCTTTAATCACATCAGTCGCGCGGGCAACATCCAGCTTGCCGCAAGCGAAATAGTCCAAGAAAAACAAAGGTTCTGCACCTTGGACCAAAATGTCGTTGACGCTCATTGCAACCAAATCGATGCCGACAGTATCGTGTTTGTCCCAGTCGAATGCCAGTTTCAGCTTGGTGCCGACGCCGTCCGTACCGGAAACCAATACCGGATTTTTGTATTTTTTGCCGATTTCGACCAAAGCGCCGAAACCGCCCAAATCACCCAACACTTCAGGGCGCATAGTACGCTTGGCAAAAGGTTTGATGTTTTCGACCAGTTGATCGCCTGCGTCGATATCCACGCCTGCGTCACGATAGCTCAAAGAAGTGCTCATTGGATTTCCTTATTCGGGTATGGGTAGATTGTCGGAGCGTATTTTATCTTAAATTAGAGGATTCAGGCTGATTTTTTTGGCATTATTGTCAACAATTTTTATTTTATCTTAAATAGCCGTCGCGCTTTCAGACGGCCTTTGCGAATCTGTTATACTGCTTATTGATTTTGAAAACCTTAAACATCAATTGGGAAATACCTTTTTATGTATCAAAAGAAAGCGCGCGGCGCAAAACCGTGGATTATTATGGCTTGCGTTATCGCAGCCTTTATTTGGCTTTTATATGCCTTAGGCGATGTTTTGACGCCGTTTATCGTGGCCGCCGTTTTGGCCTATGTTTTGAATCCCTTGGTCGAGTGGCTGCAATTGAAGCGTATCCGCCGCGCGCCGGCCTCCATGATTATTATGGCACTGGCTTTGCTGATATTGCTGTCGTTGGTGCTGATTATCGTACCTATGTTGTTGAACCAGTTTAACAATCTGGCTGAACGCCTGCCGCAAATCGTAGGCTTTGTTCAAAACAAACTGCTGCCGTGGCTCAACAGCGTCAGTGGGGATTATATTCAAATCGATCAAGAATCAATCATCGCATGGTTGCAGTCGCATACTGATGAGTTGAGCAATACGCTCAAAGAATGGATTCCGACCTTGATGCGTCAGAGCGGTAACGTCATCAGCGGTGTCAGCAATTTGGTGTTGCTGCCTTTGCTGCTGTATTACTTCTTGTTGGACTGGAAACGTTGGTCTTCCGGAATCAGCAAATTGGTTCCACGCCGTTTTATCGAGACCTACACGCGTATCAGCGGCAATATGGATGAAGTTTTGGGCGAGTTTCTGCGTGGCCAGCTGATGGTTATGATGATTATGGGCTTGGTCTATGGCTTGGGCTTGATGCTGGTCGGTTTGGATTCCGGCTTTGCCATCGGTATGATTGCCGGTATTTTGGTATTTATTCCGTATTTGGGTGCATTTACCGGCCTTTTGCTGGCAACAGTTGCCGCGCTTTTGCAATATGGCTCATGGCAGGGGTTGTTGATGGTTTGGGCTGTATTCGGTGTCGGACAATTCTTGGAAAGCTTTTTCATTACGCCTAAAATCGTCGGCGACCGCATCGGTTTGTCTCCGTTCTGGGTGATTTTCTCGTTGATGGCTTTCGGACAGCTGATGGGTTTTGTCGGTATGCTTGCCGGCCTGCCACTTGCAGCCGTCACGTTGGTTTTATTGCGTGAAGGCGCATCTGCTTATTTCGGCAGCCGTTTCTACAAACATAAATAAATCAATAATATTAAGGCCGTCTGAAATCCAAGTTTCAGACGGCCATTGATAACAAAGGAAGTCTATATGTTAGCCATTATCGGCGGCAGCGGTTTGACCAAACTGCCGGAACTCGAAATTACTGAACGAAAAATTGTACGCACTCCATACGGCTTAACCAGCAGCCCTATTTTGTTCGGCAGGTTGGGGCGCTTGGATATTGTTTTCCTTGCCCGACACGGCTTCAGCCATACCATCGCGCCGCATGAAATCAACTACCGCGCTAATATCTGGGCGTTACATTCTTTAGGCGTCGAAAACATCATTGCCATTTCTTCAGTTGTCGGTATCAACCCCGATTTTGAAAACGGCAGTTTGGTGTTGCCGGACGATTTGATCGACTATACCTATGGCCGCAAAGATACTTTTTTTGAAGGCCAAGAATGTCCGGTTGTCCATACCGATTTTTTCAACCCTTATTGCGATGAATTGCGACAAGAATTGTTAAATATCACGAAAGCACACAATGTGCCGATTTACGATTCTGCCGTTTATGGCTGCCTGCAAGGTCCGCGCCGTCCAACTCGCGCAGAAATCGCCCGTTATCGACGTGACGGCGTAGATGTACTCGGTATGACCGGCATGCCCGAAGCCGTTTTGGCCAGAGAGTTGAAAATGGCCTATGCCCACTTTTGCAGCGTCAGTAGCATTGATTGCTTTGATAGCGGAGTAGGGACTGTGGGCTGTAATGAACAGACTTCTATGGCGATGACGAAAATCCGACAATTATTGAATGGTTTGTAATTGATCATGCCGTCTGAAATGATGTTTTCAGATGGCATTGTTTTATTTAAGAAGCCGTTTCACGCGCCCAATGGGGCAGGGAGGCTTTTTGTTTGCGGAACGAGGCAAGTTTCATACCCTGACATTTTTCAAAAATCAATTCAACCCCACTTTGCAACTGCAAAATCAAATTGGTATGCGTTTCCGTTTTAATAAAATCGATATTGCGTTGCACCAAGCGTTGAATGACAGCGTATACATCAAGGCAGCCATTTGCAAAAAACCATGGATTCAACTTTACCCAACGGCCGCCGCTTAATGCAGCATCAGGCTGAAAATCAGCGCGAATCTGTGTCAAACGATTGTCGGAGAAATGCAGTTCGATATCGCCATAAAGCCAAATATTCCAGCCTTTTTGTACCAACAAGCCTTTAGGAACGCAATCAGGCGCAGGAAACATCTGCAAAATAGACTCTGCTGATTGTCCGATTTCCAGATAATCAAACCGGCCGGTATACAAAAAATCATAAATATCAATGGCAATAGGAAAGTGGTAGCGCATGGCAACAACCATAGAAAAGCAATTAACCAAGCTATCTTAAACTTAAAATATAATGAAATCAATTCTTATTACTATTTATTCAATATAAGAAAGGCCGTCTGTTGTTCAGACGGCCTTGTAGCCTTTGGCTTAAACCCATATTTTGGTTTACTCAGCCTTTAAATCAGCCACGCATTGCTTATCGCGTGCCTCAAAAGCTTCCGCGCCACCCAAGAGCTTGAGTTGCTCCTCTGGGCTGATTTTGCCGAAGTTTCGGATTTGTTCGTCAGAGAGTTTGCTTAAGGGCTGATCCCACATACAGACACAATAGTCTTGAGCCAATTTCTCGTTTTGCGCATCCAAACCTTTTGCCTTCAAATCAGTTTGCCATTTTTCAGCAAAAGGAATGTTTTTTACGCAAGACTCCACCACATTTTGTTTCATCTGCGGCTTGTTCATGGCGCATTGTGAGAGCAGGGCAGTCAGAGCCAGCAAAGACAAAATAATCCATGCCCAAATGCGAATGGTGCGGATTTTTGCCTTGGCTTTCTTTCTAGCTGCCAGTTGCTCTTCAGACGGCCTTTCCGTTTGTTGCTCAGTCATGCAGGCTTTCCATGCGGATCATGGTGATCGGAGCATCCACGCAACTCAGTGCTTCAATCGCTGCGATAGCACGTTTGACGTTGTGTTCCACTGTGGTATGGGTCAGAATCACAATTTCGGCAGTACTTTGATTAATCACACCTTTTTGAATCAGAGCCTCGATAGAAACATTTTCTTTGGCCAAGAGGGCGGCAATTTGACCCAAAGTGCCCGGTTCGTCAGTTGCTTGAACGCGCAGATAGTAGCTGCTGGTGATTTCATCCATAGGCAGAATATTTTGCGCTTGAACTTGTGAAGGTTGGAATGCCAAGTGAGGAACACGATGGTCAGTTTCCGCTTCAATTAGGCGGGCAATATCAATGATGTCGGCAACCACGGCAGAAGCAGTCGGCAATGCACCGGCTCCTGCACCGTAATACAAGGTTTCACCAACCATATCGGCATTGACACGGACAGCATTCATCACGCCGTTAACGTTAGCCAGTAAACGGCTTTCAGGAATCAGAGTAGGGTGTACGCGCAACTCGATGCCTTTGTCGGTTTTACGGGTAATACCCAACAACTTGATACGATAGCCAAGTTCTTCAGCGTATTTGATATCGCGGCTGTCGAGTTTGCTGATGCCTTCCAAATAGCAGGCAGAAAAGTTCATCGGCGTACCAAATGCCAATGCGCTCATAATCGTAATTTTATGGCCGGCATCATGACCTTCGATATCAAAAGTAGGGTCAGCTTCTGCATAGCCCAAAGCCTGAGCTTCTTTCAAGACGTCTGCAAACGCGCTGCCTTTTTCACGCATTTCAGTAAGAATGAAGTTGCTGGTACCATTAATAATACCGGCAATACTGCGGATTTGGTTCGCAGCCAAGCCTTCACGCAAAGCCTTGATAATAGGGATACCGCCGGCAACAGCAGCTTCAAACTGTACCATGACATTTTTTTCTTCTGCCAAAGGAAAAATTTCATTGCCGTATTCAGCCAGCAGTTTTTTATTGGCAGTAACAATGTGTTTACCGTTTTCAATCGCTTTCAATACCGCATCTTTGGCAATACCGGTGCCTCCAAACAATTCAACAACAACATCAACATCTTGATGTTGAACCAGCTCAAACGGATCTTTGATAAAAGCAGCATTCGGGCAAATTTGTTTGGCTTTTTCTTCGCTCAAATCACAAACAGCAGAAATACGGACTTCACGTCCCAAGCGGCGGCTGATTTCCGCAGCGTTGTCCTGCAATACAGTGGCTGTACCGCCACCGACTGTACCCAAACCTAAAAGACCGATATTTACTGGCTTCATTGTGTCTCCTTTTGAGCCGATACTTTAAAATAATCACGAAAAACCAAGGCTTGTTATAATCGCTTGCAATCGTAAATTCAGAGCAAAGCATCAATGCACAAGGTCAAACGTTGAATCCTACCTGATATTGCTTGATTTTGCACCTTTTTTTGCAAGTTTCCCAAGGCCGTCTGAAAAATCGTTCTACCATAAAAACAGGAATTGCCATGAAAATCACAGAAAACCATATCGATGAAGCCACATCATTTTTTTCATCCTCACAAGGCATATTGCAAATCGGTGAACAAGCATACTCAGAACCCATTTGCTGGCAAGATGGCAAAGTGAGCATCATTCCTCAAACAACCATCGAAGAATTAAACGAACAAATTTTTATATCAGCAATTGAAACAGCAGAAAACCGTCCTGAAGTCATTATTATAGGTACAGGAGCAAAACAAAAATTTCTGCATCCCAAAATTGCAGCAGCCTTATCAGCCTACGGAATCGGCCTCGAATGCATGAACACAGCCTCAGCTTGCCGAACTTTAGTTTTGCTGCAAGGCGAAGGACGAAGCGCATGGGCTTGGTTGTGGCCATAATTTGCAGAAAAGACTATTGCATCATGCTAGCTTAGGTTCGCATAATTTATATTATGTTAAATTAATAATGTTAGTATTTTAAGCCTGTTAACTCCTGTTTCTCCTAGTCGTACAATAACTTTTACAAAAAGCTTACCTGAAATTTTTCAGATAACCTTTTTACGCTTTTCTTTTCATATATAAATAAAGTAAGATTCAGTCAATAGATATTATTCTTCTATATCACTATCCAATCTCTGGAGTAAAGCACCCCATGGCCGTCAATAAAATCGCCCGTAAAAGCAGCAAATTCCGCGTTGTCTTTACCGTCCCCGATTTCTGCTGGCCGCC